>JASFWR010000089.1:0-10907 GCA_050049155.1 Planctomycetota bacterium
CCGTGCCGGGGAGCAGGGAGACCGCATCGACGAGCTCGATGGCGAACGCGCCGGTCCCGTCGGCCCCGACGTCCTCCACCACCTCCATCACCTGCATCTCGCTGATGGACGACACCCGCCGGGTGCCGCGGAAGGCGGTCGTGTCCTTGGCCCGCTCGACGAGGTCGAGGAAGGGCGGCAGGGAGCTGCCAGAGGTCGACGCCGCGGTGGTCGGGTCGTCTCCCGCGGCGGGCGCCTGCACGCCGCAGGCGGAGAGGGCCAGCACGCCGCCCGCTGCGAGCGCCACGGGGAGGAGAGCGCGGAGGCTCATCGCGCCCCTCCCGGGTACTCGCCCGTGAGGGCGCCGAGGAACGCGCGGTCCAGGGCAGAGGCGCTCACCGACTCGAGGGAGTCGATGCGGGTGATCCGAAGCTGAGGACGGGCGGGGTCCACGGGGCCGAGGCCGGGCTGCCCGAACCGGACGAGGAGGAGCACCACGGCGGCCGCCCCGAGCGCGACGGCGACGCGGCGCAGTCGGCGCGACGGGCCGGGCTCCGACCGGAGCACGCGCTCGTCCAGCTCCGCCGGGGCCTGCTTGCGCTCCAGCCGCCCCGCCATGCTCCGGACCATGCCCTGGGCCGGCGCCTCCACGCGCTCCGCCACCAGCCGGTCCAGGACCGCCGGGGCCTCGAGGCCCCGGCCGACCTCGGCGGCGACGCGCTCGGTGAGCTCCTCCGGAGCGCCGACGCGGGGGAGACCCGCGACGTGATCCGCTGCGCGGTCCTGGCGGAACCCCGCCTCCAGGCTCGCGACCACTCGGCCGTCCAGCTCGGCGGGCGCCTCGAGCCGCGGGAGGGACCGCAGCGCCCGGACGTGGCCCTCGGCCGCCACGAGCGCGGGCGGACGGGGCTCGTCGCCGGTGCTCGGGCGCCCCTCAACCTCGCGCGCCGGCGCGAAGAGCTCGCACAGCCACTCCTCGCGGAGGTGCGGCTGCTCGGGCAGGTCCTGGGGATCAGGGGCAGGAGACATGGGCGTGTTCGACAGGAATGGGATCGGCTGGATCCGACGGGAGTCAGCGTCCTTCCTCGTGAATGAAATGGCGGTCGACGATCGGGGTGAGCTCGCGGTCCAGGGCGGCGTGGGCCCGGGAGAGCCTCGACTTCACGGTGCCCAGGGAGATGGAGAGCGCCTCGGCGATCTCGTCGTAGCTGAGGCTCTCGAGGTACCGCAGCACGATGATGGAGCGCATCTTCGGGGACAGGCGGTCGATGGAGCGCTGGATGTCCGCCTCGAGCTCGTGCCGCGTGGCGAACTCCGTGGGCGCCTCGGTGCGCTCGTCCTTCACGTCGAAGTGGGGGCCGTCCTCGCCCTGGGGGCCCCTGAGGGACTCCAGGGAGGTGAGCGCCCGGGCCGAGGACCGACGCTTGATGTCGATGCTGGCGTTGACGGCGATCCGGTAGACCCAGCTGGAGAAGCGGGACTCGAAGCGGAAGGCGCCGATCTTGCGGTGCACGATGCCGAACGTCTCCTGGGAGGCGTCCAGGGCGTCGGTGGCGTTGCCCGTCACCCGGTAGCAGACGTTGTAGACCCGGTCCTTGTAGAGGTCGTAGAGCCGCCGGAACGCGCCGCCGAAGCCCTCTCCCGGGGTGCTCTGGCACTCCAGGATGAGCTCGCGGTCGGGGTCGGTTCGGAGGGGTCCGGACATGGCTACGGTTCGATTAGACGGTCCACGGCGGTGAGGGGTTCCCGGCAGGTGGCGGCCGTCCGCAGGATTGTCCGTCAGGAGCCCAGTTCGAGCCATCGGGGGCCGCCCGGACCGCACTTCGGGAGATCGGTCGGACCCTCCCCGCTGCGGCGACTGGGAATCCTCCCGTCCGTATGGGAAGACGCCCCATCGCATCCGCAGGACCGGCGCGGGTCCACCCGCGGAGCTGGGCCGTGAGCAGGCATCGGTCGATGGGACGTCAGGAGGCCCATGTGAGGAGCGGCCGGCGGAGGAGAGGCCGCGAGGGACGGAGCCCCCCCCAACCGGGGCGGCCCTCAGCCCCCGATGAGGGCGATCGGGTCGACGGTCTCGTAGGTCGAACCCAGGCTCGCGCTGCAGTTGGAGACGCAGAAGGTGTCCCACCCCTGCAGGCAGTCGGCCTCGATGACCTGGTGCAGCATCACCGGCCCGTTGCCCCCCACCACCGAGGAGCGCTGGAAGCAGATCGACCCGGGGACCCAGGTGTTCGGGATGCCGGGGGAGGCGCTCCCGGGGATCGGCTGGCGGACGCTGCCGCCCCCCTGGGTCGCCTGCATCTGCGCGTGGGCGGCGCTGACCCGCTGCAGCAGCAGGATCCCGTCCACGGAGGAGACGTCGACCTTGGCAGCGGCGGTGTAGGCCTGGGTGACCTCATTGCCGGCGGCGACGAAGAAGGTGACCTGGTTCGTGCCCTCGATGAAGGCCGGGTGCACCGGCAGCTCCACGGTCACGAGCTGGCCACCGTTGGTGGCCGGGATCGCGGAGTAGGTGGTGAGCGACGCGAAGCGCGCGAGCGGGACGGAGATCACCTGGCCGCCGCGGAGGGCGCCGAGCCGCAGGAACGACTCCCCGAACTCCTCGGACGGCTCGTAGACCAGCATCACCAGCTCGAGCGCGGCGCCCTCGCCGCGCGCGGTGATGTTGGCGCAGATCCCGGTGGACTGCGGGGTCGAGTTGAAGTCCTGCGGGTCCGACTGGCGCGCGATCTCCTCGCCGTCGCCGTAGCCGTCCTCGTCCGAGTCGAAGACGAACGGGAACGTTCCGAGGACGAGCTCCTGGTCGTCGGTCAGGCCGTCGGCGTCGAAGTCCGGGCCGCCCACGCCGGCGCTCAGCGCCGTCACAGGATCGCCGAGCTCGTCCACGGGGCCTGCCGCGTGCTCCGGCCACTGGGCGAGCACCAGGACACCGGCCAGGCCCGCCGCGCCTCCGAGCGCCCAGCGGGGCCGGCGCCTCGTCGAGGCGCGGTCCGAGCGGGAGCAGGTGGAAGAGGAGGCCGAGGTCATGGAGGAGGGGGCGCTGCCAGGCAGGTCCTGTGGACCTAACCTCGCGCAGGCATGAAGATACGGCAAGGGCCCGGATTTTGGGTCGGGTCGCCCTCCAACACCCGCCAGGGGGGATTCCAGCCCCATTCGGGACGGGTCGTGGTGGCGCTTCGCCCCCCACCGGCGCTAAGCTCTCGCCCCCAAATCGGGCGCCCGTAGCTCAGCTGGATAGAGCGTTCGCCTCCGGAGCGAAAGGTCACAGGTTCGAATCCTGTCGGGCGTACCACCCTCCCCTCGCGGCCTCGGGCGCGGAGATCCTGGGCCGAGGGGTGTCTGCGGCAGTCGGCGGCTGCATCGAGGAGGGACGTGGGCGGACGGGCTCCGCGCCGGGGAGCTCATCACCCGGCCTCAGCGCATCGCCGATCCACGCGTTCGACCTCGCGGTCCGCGCGCGCGAACGTCAGCGAGCGCGCAGTCGCTCCTCGACCTCGGAGCGCCGCAGGAGGTCGTCCGCCACCCGCTCCGCGCCCGCCCGCTGACCGGCGGCGTTCCAATGGATGTCCGTCCCGCCGACCCAGAACGTGGCGCCGCCGGCCTCGAGCGCCGGGGTGAGGTCGGTCACGCGTCCGCCCGCCCGCGAGGCCGCCTCGAGGAGCGCGTCCGACAGCCGCCCGGGAGCGTGCGCGGGGAAGCGCGTCGCGTCGACCTGGATCCCGAACCCGGGGCACACGTCCACCGCGGACGGCACGACGACGAAGTGGAGCGGAATCTCCCGCGCCTCGGCGAGCGCCACCATCCCGCGCAGCACCGCCGACATGAGCGAGAGCTTCTCCGTCACCGCCGGCGTCCCCGGCCGGAGCGCGACGTCGGCGTCGTACACGTCCTCGAACAGGGAGACCACCTCGAGGTCACCGCGCACGAAGAACTCGTCGTGCTGCGCCGCGAGGGCGGCGAGGTAGAGGTCCATGGTCCCCGGCGGGACCGAGTCCACCGGGCGCCGCTCCGGCGCCTCGCGCCGGAACCGCAGGAGCCGCTGGACCCCGAGCCCGCTCGCCCGCTCCGCGCGGCGGGCGAACTCCCGGGTCAGGCGCTCACCGAGCCGCGGCGCGCAACGGACGAGGGCGCCGTCCTCGCCCTCGCGGAAGAGCTTGTTCCGCGCCAGGTCCCCCACGTCGTTGTGGGCGCACAGGACGCACACGATCAGGTCGGGCACGACGGCGTCGACCTCGCGCTCGAGCAGGAGCAGGGACTGGTCCGGGCCGTACCCGGAGCGGCCGGCGTTGATGCCCTCGACCTCGCGGCCGAGCGCGCCGCCCAGCTGCTCGGCGAGCCGGCGGACGAAGGTGCCCTCCAGCGGCACGTTCTCCGCCATCACGAAGGAGTCCCCGAGCACGAGGACCCTGGGACCTTCGGCGCCGGGGCGGCCGCGCTCCCCGCCGCCCCGGAACCCGTCCGGCCCCACCTCCACCAGGACCCTGGCCCGGTCCCCCTCCCCGAGCCGCGACGGCTCCATGGGCTGGATCCGCCGGGAGCCGGGGATCGCGTCGTGCAGGAGGGCGGGGTCGAGGCGGTACACCTGCCCGAGGACCGGGAACCAGCGGTCCACGGCGAGCTCGATCGCCAGCAGCGCGACGGCCGCGGCCGCCACGGAGGCGAGGACCCGCCGGCGGAGGGGCGCCGGGGGCGGGGCGACCGGGCTCCGCTCCGTCATGCGGGCCCCTCGGTCATGCAGGGAACAGCGCCTCGATCCGCCGCGCGAGGTCGTCCTCCACCGTCACCTCGGCCGCAGCGAGGTTGGACTCGACCTGCTCGGGGGTGGTCGCCCCCGTGATGACGCTGGTGATCGCGTCGTTCCGGAGCACCCAGGCGAGGGCGAGCTGGCCGGGCGTGACCCCCGCCTCGCGCGCGAGCGCGCTGAACGCCCGCAGCCGCGCCGTGACGTCCTCCGTCAGCTTCTCGTCCAGCCACTTGGTCTCGGCGCCGCGGCTCCCAGGGGGGACGCCGTCGTCGTACTTGCCGGTCAGGAGGCCGCCCGCCAGTGGGCTCCAGACCACCAGCCCCATGCCGAGGCGCTGGGCCGTGGGCATCACCGACGCCTCGATGCCGCGCTCCAGGAGGCTGTACTGGGGCTGCTCCACCAGCGGCGGGTAGAAGCCCCGCCGGTCGCAAAGGTCGTGGGCGTCGTCCAGCAGGTCCGAGGGCCACACGCTGGTCCCCCAGTAGTGCACCTTGCCCTGGTGGACCAGGTCGTCCATGGCCCGCACCGTCTCCTCGAGCGGGGTCTCCGGGTCGGCCCGGTGACAGAAGTAGAGGTCGAGGTAGTCGGTCCGCAGGCGCCGGAGGGAGGCGTGGCAGCTCTCCATCACGTGCTTGCGGGACAGGCCGCGCTCGTTCGGACCGTCCCCCATCCGCCCGAAGACCTTCGAGGACAGGACCAGGGAGGAGCGCTCGATCCCGGAGATGGCCGCGCCCGTGACCTCCTCCGCCGCGCCGCCCGAGTAGACGTCGGCCAGGTCGATGAAGTTCACGCCGCCGTCGACGGCGCGGCGCAGGATCCGGGCCGAGGCATCCGCGCCGACGCTCCCGCCGAAGGTGAGCCATCCGCCGATGGAGACGCTGCTGATCCTGAGGCCCGTCCGGCCCATCTGTCGGTACTTCATCTGGTCCTCCCTGTTCGGCCTCGCGTCCGGTTTGAGACGGTACACGACGCGGCGCCACGGGGCGCCTCCGTCGGCTAGGCTCGTGGCCCCGTGAGCCAGGAAGCCGACGACACGCGCCCCGAGGGCGGACCCGGACCGAGGGACGCGGGGCCGGAGGCGGCGCCTCCCACGGCGGCCCCCCCGACGACCGACCGGATCCGCGCCGGGCACGAGGCCGTGCGGGAGGCGAACCGGAGGGAGCTGGTGGAGGACTACGTCGAGGCCATCGACGACCTGAACCGCAGCGCCGGGGAAGCGCGCGTCCGGGACCTCGCGGCCGGCTTCGGCATCAGCCACGTGGCGGTGTGCGCCGTCGTCGAGCGGCTGCGCCGGGACGGGCTCGTGAGCTCGGGCCAGCAGCAGGCCATCGAGCTGACCGAGGAGGGGCGCCTCATCGCGGCACGGTCCCGCGCCCGGCACGCGGCGGTCCTCGAGTTCCTCCTCGCCCTCGGGCTCCCCCCGGAGGTCGCGGAGGCGGACGCCGAGGGCATGGAGCACCACGTGGGCGCGGAGACCCTGGCCGCCTTCGCCCGGCACGTGGCCCGGCACCCCGCGGAGGCCGCGCCGCCCGTGAGCGGCCCGGGCCCCCTGGCCGAGGACGCGGCGCCCCGCTTCGCGCGGGTCCGAGCGGCGCACGCGAGCGAGCTGACGGAGGACTACGTCGAGGCCATCGACGACCTGGTGAAGGAGCGCGGCGAGGCCCGGGTCGGCTGGCTCGCCGAGCGCTTCGGCGTGGCCCAGGTCACGGTCACGAGGGTCGTCGCCCGGCTGCGGCGCAGCGGGCTCGTGAGCAGCGCGGCGCGCCAGCCCCTGGTCCTCTCCGACGAGGGCCGCGCGCTCGCGGCCCGCTCACGCGCGCGCCACCTCGTGGTCCTCCGCTTCCTCCGCTCCCTGGGGATCCCCGAGGACGCCGCGGAGATCGACGCCGAGGGCCTCGAGCACCACGTGAGCGAGCGGACGCTGGCGCGCTTCGCCGAGCTCACCCCGCCTCCCGGACCCCAGGAGGGCCCCTGAGTCTCGTATCGAGACAACACGCCCTCCTTCCGGTGGACCTAATAGCAATGGTTACAAGTCAGCGCTTACGCTCCGCCCCGAGGTCGGGCCCGACCTCGCACCGCATGCGCTCCCTCGCCCCCACCCTGCTGCTCGCCGCGGCGCTCCTGCCGTGCGTCGGCGCGCTGTCGTGCGCGGGCGAGGTCGCGGCCGGCGCCCCGGGGGTGCCGCAGGTCCTCTGCACCACCGCCATGATCGGGGACCTGGCGCGCGAGGTCGCGGGCGAGGACGCGCAGGTGATCACCCTCTTCGGCGCCGACGTGGACCCGCACCTCTTCCGCCCCACGCGGGACGACGTCCGCGCGCTGATGGCGGCGGACCTCGTGCTCCACAACGGCCTGCACCTCGAGGGGCACCTCACCGAGGCCCTCGAGCGAGTGGGCAGCGCCGGGGTGGAGGTGATCGCCGTGGCCGAGCGCATCACGCCGCCGGAGGAGCGGCTGCG
Organism: Planctomycetota bacterium; assembly: GCA_050049155.1. Lineage (GTDB taxonomy): Bacteria > Planctomycetota > UBA1135 > UBA1135 > Saltatorellus. The sequence continues at coordinate 7,183 of JASFWR010000089.1, forward strand.
CAGCGCCGAGGCCGACGACCCGCACGTGTGGATGGACCCCGCCCTCTGGTCGCGGGTCCCCCGGCTGGTGGCCGAGGCCCTCGGGCGGGAGGTCCCCGGAGCCAGGGCCGAGCTGGAGCGCCGGGCCGACGCCCTGGAGGCGCGCCTGCTGGAGCTGGACCGAACCTGCGCCGACGCCTTCGCCACGCTCGACCCCGAGCGTCGCGTGCTCCTCACCGCCCACGACGCCTTCGGCTACCTCGGGCGCCGCTACGACCTCGAGGTGCGCGGCATCCAGGGGGTCTCCACGGCCAGCGAGGCCTCGCTCGGCACCATCGAGGAGCTCGTGGACACGGTGGTCGAGCGCGGGATCCCCGCGGTGTTCTTCGAGTCGACGGTGTCGGAGCGCAACGTCCGCGCGCTGGTGGAGGGCGCCCGCTCGAGGGGGCACGAGCTCCGCGTCGGCGGCGTGCTGCACGCGGACGCGCCGGGCGCGGCCGGCACCTACGAGCGGATGGTCGCGTCGAACGTCGAGACGATCGTCGGAGGCCTCGCCGCCGACGCCCCCTGCGCCGCCCCGGAGGTCGCCCGATGATCGTCCGCCGCGGTGACCTGGCGGCGCCCCTGCGCGTGCGCTCCCTCTCCGCCGCGTACCGCGGGGTGCCGGCGCTGTGGGACGTGACGTGGGAGGCCCGCGAGGCCGCCATGACCGCTATCGTCGGGCCCAACGGCGCCGGCAAGTCCACCCTGCTCAACGCGGCCATCGGCGCGATCCGCCCCATCGCGGGCGAGGCCATCTTCTGGGGCCGCCCCTTCGAGGAGTCGCGGGCCCGGGTGGCCTACGTCCCCCAGCGGGAGGCCGTGGACTGGGACTTCCCCGTCACCGCCCTGGAGGTGGTGGAGATGGGCGCGGCGCGGGCGGCGGACTGGTGGCTGCCGCGCTGGGTCCGGCGGGGGCCTGCCCGGGCGGGCGCGCAGGCGCGCGCGCTGAGCCAGCTCGAGGCCGTCGGCCTCGGGGCCTTCGCGGACCGTCCGATCGGCCAGCTCTCCGGCGGCCAGCAGCAGCGAGTGTTCCTGGCCCGGGCCCTGGCCCAGGAGGCCGACCTACTGCTCCTGGACGAGCCCTTCGCGGGGGTGGACGCCGAGACCGAGGAGGCGCTGTTCGCGCTGCTCCGGGAGCGATGCGACGCCGGGGCGACGGTGGTCGCGGTGCACCACGACCTCCAGAGCGCGCGCGAGCGCTTCGACGACGCCCTCCTGCTGGCGGGCTCCCCCGTGGCCTCGGGTCCGGCGCCCGCGACCCTCACCGACGGGAACCTCCGCCGCGCCTTCGCGGCGCCGGCCGGCGCCCCCGTGGAGCTCGCCTGACGCCGGCGAGGAGGGCGCGTTGACCGACCCCGGACTCGCCTCGGGCCCGAGCCCCGCGGGGCCGCTCGAGGCCGCGCCCGCGACGCTGGAGCGGTGGGGCGAGGTGCTCGCCTTCGGCGGCGGCTACAACACCAACGTCGTCCTCGTGGGGACGATCCTGCTCGGGATCAGCGCCGGCGCGGTCGGGTCGTTCGCGATGCTCAAGGGCCGCTCCCTGGTCGCCGACGCCCTCAGCCACGCCTCCCTCCTCGGGGTGTCCGTGGCGTTCCTGCTGCACGCGGCGGTCGGGATGGAGGAGCGCAGCATGCCGCTGCTCCTCCTGGGCGCCGCCCTCGCCGGCGGCGCCGCGGTCACGGCCATCGAGTGGCTCACGCGGACCACGCGGCTGGGCGCGGAGACGGCCGTCGCCACCGTCTCGAGCGCGTCGTTCGGCGCAGGGATCGTCGCCCTCTCCGTCACGCGGCGGGTCGAGGGCGCCGACCGCGCGGGCCTGGACGACCTCGTGTTCGGGTCCACCGCCTCCATGACCCGCGGCGACGCCGTCCTCATGGCGCTGCTCGCGATCGCGGCCCTCGGCGTGACGCTCGCCCTGTACCGCCCGCTCACCGCCGTGGCCTTCAACGAGCGCTTCGCCCGCACGCGCGGTCTCCCGGTGGGCACCCTGGACGGCGTGCTGGCGGCGCTGGTGGGCGCCGTCGCCATGGCGGGGCTGCAGGCGGTGGGCATGCTGCTCGTCGTGGCGCTGCTCGTGGCCCCCGCGGCCACGGCCCGGCTGTGGACGGAGCGCGTGGGGCCCATGGTCCTCCTCGCGGTCGCCCTCGGAGGCGCCGCGGCGTGGCTGGGCGCCTCCCTCTCCGCCGTGACCTCCCGGGCGCCGGCGGGCCCCCTGATCGTGCTCACGGCGGCGGCGGCCTTCGGGCTCAGCCTCGCCCTCGCCCCGGGGCGCGGCGTCGTGGCGGGCTGGCTCCGGCACCGCCGGCTCACGGCGGCGGCGCAGCGCGCCGCACAACCCCAGGAGGGGGCCGGCGCACGATGACCGCCCTCGCCGAGGCCGGCGCGCGGGAGATCCCGGCGGCCGTGCACGAGTTCCTCTCCCTGGACCTCATGCCCCTGGTCGCCGTCACCTGCGCCGCGGCCTGCCTCGCCCTGCTGGGCTCCTTCCTGGTGCTCCGGCGCCAGGCCATGCTCGGGGACGCCATGGCCCACTCGGTCCTGCCCGGCCTCGTGGTCGCCTTCCTCGTCACCGGCTCCCGCGCGGCGGGCCCCATGCTCCTCGGCGCCGCGGCCGCCGCGGCGGTCTCCGCCCTCGTGATCGGGGCGGTCACCGGCTACGGGCGCGTGGAGCGGAGCGCCGCCCTCGGGCTCGTGTACACGGCCATGTTCGCCCTCGGCGTGCTGCTCCTCGAGCTGAGCGGCGGCGGGAACGTGGACCTCGACGTCGACTGCGTCCTCAGCGGGCAGCTGGAGCTGATGTTCTGGCGCGCGCCGTCCGAGTGGGGGGCGCTCCTGAGCCCGTCGGGGCTCGCGGCGGCGCCGCCCCAGGCCCTGCGCCTGCTCGTGCTCCTCGCGGTCTGCGCCGCGGCCGTGGCGCTGGCGTGGCCGCTCCTGCGGGCGGCGACCTTCGACGCCGCCTTCGCCCGGTCCCGCGGCCTGCGGCCTGGCTGGATCTCGGGCGGGCTCATGGGCCTGACCACCCTCGCCATCGTCCTCAGCTTCGACGCCGTCGGCTCGATCCTCGCGGTCGCGCTCCTCACCTGCCCCCCGGCGGCGGCGCGCCTGGTCACGGACCGCATGCAAACCCACGTCCTGCTCTCCGTCGGGCTGGGCGCCGCGTGCGGGCTCGCGGGCTACCTGCTCGCGACCCGGGGCGCGCCCGTGCTGCTCGGCGCCGCCGTGGACGCGAGCGGGACCGTCGCCGCCCTCTCGGGGCTGGTGCTCGCCGGGACCGCGGCCCTCACGTCGCGGCGCGGCCGAACGGCCCCGGCCGGCGCCGGCCGCGACCTATGATGGGGCCGTGTGTGGCCGCTACGCCCTGACCGTCGCCCCGGAGGTCCTGTCCGCCCTCTTCTCCCTGGAGGGCGTGATGGAGCTCCCCGAGCGCTTCAACCTCGCGCCCTCCCAGGAGGCGAGCGTCGTCGTCCGCGCGGAGAACGGCGTCGACCGGGCGCTCGCCCCCATGCGGTGGGGCCTCGTCCCCTCCTGGGCGAAGGACTCCAAGATCGGGTATCGGACCATCAACGCGCGCTCCGAGACAGCCGCCGAGAAGCCGTCCTTCCGCTCCGCGTTCCGGCGCCGGCGGTGCCTCGTCCCCGCGAGCTGGTTCTACGAGTGGCGGCGGGAGGGCGGCGAGAAGGTCCCCTACCGGATCCGCCGCCGTG
>JASFWR010000090.1:0-10902 GCA_050049155.1 Planctomycetota bacterium
TCGGTGACCGAGCGCTGGCGCCGGGGGGAGTCGCCGCTCTGGGAGGCCCAGGACCTGACCACGCCGGCGGGCCGCGCCGAGGCCCTGGCGCCGCTCCTCGCCCGGGCGTTCCGGCGCCCGCCGACGCCGCCGGAGCTCCGCGCCCGCGTCGACCTCGTGGAGGCGCGGGTCGAGGCGGGGGACCCTCCCCGCGCGGCCATGGCCGAGGCGCTGCGCTCCGTGCTCCTCGCCCCCGCCTTCGTGTACCGCCTCGAGGCCGAGCGCGAGGGGGCGGACGGGCCATGGGAGCTCACGGGGGACGAGCTGGCGGCGCGGCTCTCGTTCTTCCTCTGGGGCGGGCTGCCGGACGAGACCCTGCGGAGCGCGGCGGCTGCGGGGGCGCTGCGCGGCGCCGAGGCCGCGCGCCGCGAGGCGTCGCGCATGCTCGCCGACCCCCGGGCGCGCTGGCTCGCGGAGGACTTCGCCGCCCAGTGGCTCGGCTTCCGTGAGCTCGCGGACGTCACCCCCGACGTGCGCCGGTTCCGCGCCTTCCGCCCCGAGCTGCGCCGGGACCTGCGGCGCGAGGCCGAGCACTTCTTCGCCGACCTCGTCGCCGAGGACCGCTCGGTGCTCGAGCTCCTCGACTCCGACCACGCCTTCCTGAACGACCGCCTCGCCGCCCACTACGGGCTCCCCGCCGTGGGGCACGCGGACCTGCGGCGCGTGCCCATCACGGACCGGCGGCGCGGCGGGGTGCTGGGCATGGGAGCGATCCTGACGGTGACGTCGACGCCCCTGCGCACCAGCCCCGTGCAGCGCGGACAGTGGGTGCTCGAGCGCCTCCTCGGGCGCAGCGCGCCGCCCCCGCCGCCGGACGCCGGGAGCCTCCCGGAGGACGACCGCCACGCGGACGGGCTCGGCCTGCGCGCCCGGCTGGAGGCGCACCGGGCCGACCCGAACTGCGCCGGGTGCCACGCCCTGTTCGACCCCTACGGCCTGGCGCTGGAGGCCTACGACGGGATCGGCCGCTGGCGCGTGGGCCGCGAGGGGGAGCCGCCGATCCGCACGCGGGTGACGCTGCCCTCCGGCGCGGAGGTGGACGGGCCGGTGGGCCTGAAGATCGCCCTGACCGCGGAGCCCGCGCCGTTCGTGGCCGCGCTGCAGGCCGCGCTGTTCACCTACGCCGTCGGGCGCCCCCCCGAGCTCGCGGACGATCGCGCCCTCCGGGCGTCCCTGGAGGAGGCCCGCGAGGAGGGCTATCGCTTCTCCTCCCTGATCCGCGGTATCGTCGGGTCCCCGGCGTTCACCACCCGCCGGCTGCCATGAGGCCCCTCCGGACCCCGCTCCCCCGCCGCACCCTCCTCCGGGGCGCCGGCGCCGCCCTGGCCCTCCCGTGGCTCGAGGCCATGTCGTGGGGGGACGCGCAGCGGGGGGACGCGCCGTCGGACCCCCTCCGATACGTCTGCCTCTTCGCCCCCAACGGCATGCTGCCGTCGGCCTGGCGGCCGGAGGGAGAGGGGGCGGACTTCGAGTGGTCGCCCACCCTGGAGCCCTTCGCCCCCCACCGGGACCGGGTGCTGGTCCTGGGCAACCTGTACAACCGCGCGAGCCGCGCGGGCGAGGGGCACTACGTCAAGACCACCGCCCTGCTCTCCGGGGCGCCGGTGCGCCGCACGGGGGGGCGCGAGCTACGCGCGGGCCGCTCCGTCGACCAGGTCCTCGCATCCCACCACGCCGCGGAGACCCCCATCGACGCCCTGGTGCTCGGGATCGAGCCCGTGAAGAACCGGGTCGACATGGGGTACAGCACCGTCTACGGCGCCAACGTCTCCTGGCGCTCGGCCACCCAACCGGCCCCGCGCGAGATCGATCCCCGGCGCGCCTACGGGCGCCTCGCCCGCTGGAGCGCCGCCCGGCATGGCGGCGGCGCACCGGGCGCGCTGGACCTCGTGCTCGACGAGGCGCGGCGCCTGCGGGGCGACCTCGGCGGGGCCGACCGGGCCAAGCTGGAGGAGTACCTCGAGAGCGTCCGTGACCTGGAGGCGCGGCTCGAGCGCCTGGACCGCGCCGAGGCGGCGCTCCTCCGGGATCCCGGGATCTCGGAGGCCGGGTCGCCCACCTTCCCCGAGCGCGTCCGGCTCATGCTGGACGTGATCGTCGAGGGCCTCCGCACCGACAGCACCCGGGTCGCGACCCTGATGTTCGGGAACTCGGTCTCCGGCCGGAGCTTCGCCTTCCTCGACGGCGTGGACGGCCCCCACCACTCCCTCTCGCACCACGAGAACCGCCCCGAGCGCATGGCTCAGTACGCGCGCATCAACCGCTGGCACGCGGAGCAGGCGGCGTACCTGGTCGGGCGCCTCGCGGAGGTGGACGAGGCCGGCCGCTCCCTCCTCGACCGGACGGTCGTCCAGTTCGGCTCGGGGCTCGCGGACGGCAACCGGCACGACCCCAACGACCTGCCCGTGGTGGTTGCGGGCGGCCCCTTCCAGGGCGGGCGGCACCTGCGACAGCGGCGACTGACGCCGCTCTGCAACCTCTACGCGAGCATCCTCGCGGCGGCCACCGGGCGCGAGGCGGCCTTCGGGGACAGCAGCGGCCCCCTGGCCGGGCTCTGACCCGCGCGCCGCGCGCCAACAATGGCCGCCGTCCGATCCGCCAAAAAGCCCGAGAAGTCGGTCACGGGCCCGGCGTGGAACCTCTTGGACGGAACGGGGCGTTCTCGTGCGGTTCCTTCAGGAGGAGGTGCCGCCGACTCTGCCAGTGCGCCCCGATGCTCGCCCCAGGGGGGCCCGGGCTTCCGGGAAGATCACCCGGGTCTCCCGGGGCGAGCCCCTTCTTCCCTCACCGCTCAGCCCCGCCAGCCCGCCATGACCCGCCCCGAGGAGCTCGCCGCGCTGGCGCACGAGGCGCTCGGCCCGGCGGCGGCCAGGGCGCTGGGGACGGCGGGAGCGGCCGCGGAGTTCGACCGGGCCCTGCGGGAGACCGACGCGGAGCCCACCGACGCCCTCCTCCAGCTCGCCTTCCGCGCGGGACGGGTCGACCGCGCCGTCCAGGGGGAGTTCCTGGCGTACTTCAAGCAGCTGCTCTTCGGGGAGTCCGGGGGGCCGGCCTCGGGGCAGACGGCCGGCGTGGACCTGGAGGAGACCGACCTCCTGCAGTCCGTGGTCGGCGACCTCCTCCCGAGCTACGACCAGCTGTACTTCAGCACCCGGCCCCAGTTCCTGAGCTTCATCCAGAAGCGCCTGAAGTGGAAGCGCCTCGACCGCCTGAAGACCCTGCGTGACACCTCCGTGGACCCGGCCGAGCTCGCCCGCCTCGAGCAGGACATCTCGGCCGACCAGGACGAGCGGACGCCGCTGACCCACCTGGTGCGCACGGAGGCCGAGGCCGTGGTCTCCGCCGCCATCCAGGCCCTCGACCCTGGCGACCGCCGCCTCATCCGCGCCCTGCTGGACGGCGAGGATCGAGGGGCCCTCCAGGCCGAGCTCCAGGTCTCTCCCGACGCCCTGCGCCAGCGCTTCCGCAGGGCGCGCGTGGCCCTCGAGGAGGAGCTCAAGCACTGGAAGCGGGGCGACCAGAGTTGAGCGACCGGCGGGACGGAGAGAGCCGGACGTCCGGCCAGCCCGACAAGCGCCCCTCCGCGCGGGAGACCATCCAGGCCGCGGCCCGCCTCCTGGACGCGCTCCTCGAGAAGGAGCAGGCCACAGGGGTGCTGGAGGATCCCGGCCAGCTGGACGGCGTCGAACCGAACGTGCGCGCCGCCCTCGAGGAGATGCTCGACGACGTCCGTCGCTTCCGGGCCCACCGCTCCTCCATCGGCGGCGCCCCGACGGCCGGCGATCGGCTGGGGCGCTATCAGCTGGTCGCGGAGATCGGACGCGGCAGCAGCAGCACGGTCTGGAGGGCCCACGACCCCAAGGTGGACCGACCCGTGGCCGTCAAGGTCCTCCACCCCGAGCAGGGTCTCTCAGAGCTCCAGCTCACCCGCTTCCAGCGCGAGTGCCGCATCGCCGGCAGCCTCTCCCACCGCGGCGTCCTCACCCTCCTCGACATCGGCTCCGACCGCGGCCTCCACTTCATCGTCACCGAGTTCATCGAGGACGGCCGCACCCTCGCCCGCCTCATCGAGGAGGAGCGCCGCCTCGCCGAGCGCAATCTCACCGGCCGCGCCGCCGCCCGCTTCCTCCTCCAGCTCGCCGACGCCGTCGGCGCCCTCCACCAGGCCGGCGTCGTCCACCGCGACCTCAAGCCCGCCAACGTCCTCCTCCGACCCTCCGGCACCCCCGTCGTCGCCGACCTCGGCCTCGCCACCCGCCCCGGAGACGGCGGCCTCCTCACCTCCCGCAGCGGCGCCGGCACCCCCTTCTACCGCTCCCCCGAGCAGGTCCGGGAGCTCAAGGACCTGGACGCACGCTCCGACGTCTTCAGCCTCGGCGTCACCATGTACGAGGTCCTCACCGGCCGCCGCCCCTTCGAGGCCGCCTCCACCCAGGAGGTCAACCGCCTCATCCTCGAGCGCGACCCCACCCCCCTCCGCCAGGTCCGCTCCGACGTGCCCGCGGACCTGGAGACCATCTGCCTCCACGCCCTCGAGAAGGACCCCGCCCGACGCTACCCCGACGCCGCCGAGCTGGCCGCCGACCTGCGGCGCTTCCTCGACCACCGCCCGATCCACGCCCGCCCGGCGGGCCCCGTCCGGCGGCTCCTCAAGCTGACGCGGCGCCGGCCCGTGGCCTCGACCGTCCTCACCGCCCTGGTGGCCCTCCTCCTCGTCGCCGGCGTCGCCCTGCGCTCCATCAGCGAGCGCAGCCGCGAGGTCCTGCGCACCAACGCCGAGCTCCAGCGCTCCCAGGCCGCCGTGCAGAGCACCCTCGTGCTCGCCGAGGACGCGCTCCGTCTGCTACTCCCCGGGGCGACGCCGAGCCGGCAGGAGAGCGAGGCCCTGGTCCGCCTCATGGCCACGGCCGCCCGGGACCAGCGGGAGGTCGCGGCCGAGACGCGGGCCCGGGAGCTGGCCGCCGCCGGCGAGTTCGCCCTCAAGTTCGGGCACCTGGAGCTGGCCGCCGGGGCGTTCCAGGAGGCCCTGGAGGCGACCGGCACCGATGGCCGGCTGCCCCTCGACTCGGAGCCGGCCTTCGCCGCGGGCCTCGGCCGGCTGCGGGCCCTCCGGCTGATGGACCGGCCCGACGCGGTGCTCGGCGAGGGCGAGCCGATGCTCGGCGGCGGGCTCGCGGAGAACAGGCCGCCGGTGGAGCGGTGCCTCCTGCTGCTGGAGGTCTTCAACGGGGCCGCCGAGCTGGAGGACAGCGCCGCGCTGGAGCGACTCGAGGCCGCCCACGGCGACCCCGTGGACCTCGCGTCGGCGATCATTCGAACCGATGCCGGAGCGGGCGCCCCGCGCTCCGACCCGGACCGCCTCGCGGTCCAGCAGCTCCTCTCCTCGCTGCTCCACCATCGACACCGATACGACGAGGCCTTCCCCCTGATCGAGAGGACCTTCGGCGAGCTACGGGACCTCCACGGGCTCCACGACTACCGCACCCTGGAGGCTGGCCTGCTGCTCTCGAGGACCCTGAACTGGGCCCTCACCTACAACCCGGGTGAGCTCTCCTGGGACCGGCTGGAGCTGGCGGAGCTGCTCTGGCCCGCGGCCTTGAGCACCCTCGGCGAGGACAGCCGCACGACGAGCGGAGCCCGCTGGGTCCTCGCCGAGTCCCTGCTCCACGCCGACCGCTGGCGCGAGGCCCTCCATCACTACCGCGCCGTGGAGCAGAGCCTCCTGACCTGGGAGGCTCCGGAGAGCGACCGCATGACCCACCTGGAGGAGGCCATCGGGGTGTGCCTGTCGGCCGTCGGCCGCCTCGACGAGGCGGAGGTCATCTTCCGGCGGACGGCGCAGCGACGCGCCGAGACCCTCGGCCCGGACCACCACGACAGCCTCATCCCGCGACGCGGCATCGCCGAGGTCCTCATCAAGTCCGGGCGTTTCCGCGAGGCCCTGGAGGAGCTCGCGCAGCAGGAGGCCGCCATGGAGCGGAACCCCGCCCTGCGCCGGACCTCGATCCACTACGGGACCATCCGCCACGCGCTCTCGGCGGCGCTCCAGATGCGTGATCCGGAGGCCATCGAACGCACCCACCGCAGGTGCATGGAACTGCACGGGTCGGCGGCTCCGCACCTGCAAGGGGAGATGGAGCACCTCTCCCTCGACTTTCTCCTGGGCGCCGCCGCCGTCGCCGACCTCCTCGAGCGCGGCGAGCTGGAGGAGGCGCTCTCGCTCGCGGATCGGTGGGTGGAACGGAAGGGGGTCGAGGTCGTCTTCCACAACGGATTCCAGGCCGAGCCGTTCCTGGCCGCCTACCTCCTGGGCGATCGGGACCTCCCCCTGAAACCGGACAGCTCGTGGACCCCCCTCTGGCGGCTCGCGGCCCACTACCGGCGCGGGGAGCTGGAGCCGGCGCGGCACCTCTTCGACGCCACGCCCGAGTACGTCGTCGACATCGCGCGTAGCCACGGACGCAGCCGCGGCTTCACCCTGCACTACCACCTGGTGTCGCTGGAGGAGAGCCTCGCTCGCCTGCCGGCTGAGGAGCGGACCGCGGGGGAGCGCGAGCTCCTCGCGGCGCTCCGCGGTGGGGACTGACCCGCCGCTCGCCGTCGCCTCCCGCGGGAGGCGTGAGGGCTGGAACTCAACCCGGCCCACAGGCTAGCCTCCGACCCCGCGACCGCCTCGCGCCGCCACCGCAGCCCCCCCTCGATCCGCACCCGCCCATGAAGCCCCTGCTCACCCTCGCCACCCTCCTGCTCGCCGCCTGCGCCGCCCCCGGCGACACCCCCGCCGAGCGGCGGGCCAACATCGACCAGCGCACGGACGAGGTCCTCCAGCGCCTGTACCGAGAGTCCCCCTCCACCGAGGCGCAGATCGCCGGCGCCGCGGGGCACGCCGTGTTCAGCAACTTCGGGATCGACCTCTTCCTCGTGGGCGGCGGCGGCGGCTACGGCGTCGCCGTGGACCGCGCCACGGGGGCCCGCACCTACATGAAGATGGGCGAGGCGGGGGTCGGCATCGGCCTGGGCGTGAAGGACTTCCGCGCCGTCTTCGTCTTCGAGACCGAGGAGCGCCTGCGCCAGTTCGTGGACAGCGGCTGGGACGCGAGCCTGGAGGCCGCGGCCACCGCCGAGGTCGAGGGCGAGGGCGCCACCGCGGCCGGGGCGGCCAGCTTCCAGGACGGGATGGCCATCTACCAGCTCACCGAGACGGGCCTGGCCCTGCGCGCGAACGTGCGCGGGACCAAGTACTGGAAGGACGCCTCCCTGAACTGAGCGGGCGCGGCCCCCGGTCCCCGGTCCCTGGCCCACGACCCCCGACCCACGGGGCCGCTCCGCAGCTTCACTCCTCGGGTCAGCGCGCCCGGAGCTCGTCGCAGAGCGCGCGCTGCTCCGACAGCACGCCCTCCAGCCCGGCCCGGCCCGCGAGGTTGACCAGCTGCATCGGGTCGCGCTCGAGGTCGAAGAGCTGCTCGTAGGGCGGGTCCTGGCCGTCGTAGACCGCGTAGACCCAGCGGGGCCCGCGCACGCCGTAGCTGGTGGGGATCTCCGCGTGCCGGAAGCGGTGCTCCACGAGGAAGGGGCGGCTGGCCGGGGGCTCGGTCCCGGAGAGCAGGGGCGCAAGGCTCCGGCCCTCGTAGGCGACGGGGTTCTCGACCCCCGCGAGGTCGAGGAGCGTCGGCGCCACGTCCAGGTTGAGCGCCGTCGCCGCCTCCACGGACCCGCGCCGGGCCTCGGGCGCCCGCGGGTCCATGACGATGAGCGGCACGCGGATGGACTCCTCGTAGATCAGCCACTTGCCCGCGAGGCCCCGCTCGCCGAGGAAGTAGCCGTTGTCCCCCATGAGCAGCACGACCGTGTCGTCCGCTCGCCCCTGCTCCTCGAGGGCTTGGAGCACGCCGCCCAGGGCGCGGTCGACGCCGGAGATCAGGGACCAGTAGTCGCGGGTGCGGCGCACCTGCTTCTCCCGGTCGTCGAAGCGCCAGGTCCACCGGCGACGACCGAGGGAGGTCTTGAGGAAGTCGGGCAGGGCCGCGAACCCGCTCTCGGCCAGGGGCGGGATCGGCACCTCGGCGTCGTCGTACAGGCCGACGAGCTCCGCCGCCGGCAGGTACTGGTCCGGGTGGCCGTCCTCCGCGTGCGGGGCCCAGAAGGACACCATCAGACAGAAGGGGTCGTCCCCCGCTGCCCGCACGAACGCCTGGGCCTCGGCGCCGATGCGGTCGGTCAGGTGCGCCCGGCCCTCCCGCCGGTACGGGAGCCCCATGGGCTGGAAGCGGTCGAAGGCGTCCGCCATGGCGCCCTTCTCGAAGCGGACCCCCCACTTGCCCACGAAGCCCGTCCGGTACCCGGCGCCCCGCAGCCGCATGGGGAAAGTCTCACCCGCCAGCGTCGGGCCCATGGGCGGCGTGCCGAAGGTGTAGCCGTGGCGGCCTTCCCGCCGCCCCGTCAGGATCGTCGCGCGGCTCGCGGCGCAGATCGGCGTGGTGACGAAGGCGTTCTCGAAGCGCACCCCGCGGGCGGCGAGGCCGTCCATGACCGGGGTCCGCAGGTGCGGGTGGCCGGCCGCGCCGAGCTGGTCGAAGCGCTGGTCGTCCGTGACCACCACCAGGAAGCTCGGCCGGGACGCGGCGCCGCCGGGGGACGCGGGCTCCACGGTCGCCGCCGACCCGGCGGGCGTGGCCACTGAGCCCTCGGCGGAGGCCCGATCCGGCGTGGACCCCGGGGCGCCCGGCTCCTCCGCGCGCTCCTGCGAGGCCGCCGCGGACGGATCCCACCAGCCGTCCAGCCTCTCGGAGAGGGCCGCGGCCCGCGCCGGCTCCTCCAGGGGCGACCGCTCCCAGGGGTCGCCCCGGAGGTCGTAGAGCTCGTCCCCGGACGCCCGCCGGATCAGCTTGTGCCCGTCCTCCAGGACCCACCTGGCGAGCACGCTCCTGGCCGGGGCGCCCACCTCCACCACGTCGTGGGTGAACGCCGCGCCGAAGATCGGCCGCTCGGGCACCCGGGGCGCCAGGAGGTCCACCCCGGGCAGCGCCCCGGGGACCTCTGCGCCGCAGGCCGCCAGGATCGTGGGCGCCAGGTCCACGCTGCTCCCGGGCGTGTCGAGCCGCGCCGGCGCCACGGCTCCGGGTCGCCGCAGCACGATCGGCGTCCGGACGCCGCCCTCGTAGGAGGTACGCTTGCTGCGCGGCGCGTAGCCCTGCCGGTCCGGCCGCTGGATCCAGCCGTTGTCGGTCACGAGCACCACCAGGGTGTCCTCGGCGATCCCGAGCTCGTCCACGTGGTCCAGGAGCGCCCCGCAGGTCTCGTCGAACCAGGTGCACATGGCGCGGTACCGCGCGATGGCGTCGGGGACCCCCTCGTCGCGGTAGCGCTGGAGCAAGCGCTCCGGCGGGTCGTGCGGGCGGTGCGGGAGGAAGGGCGCGTACCAGAGGAAGAACGGCGCCTCCTCCTCCACGCAGCGGTCCATGAAGTCGAGGGCAGGGGCCAGCGTCTCGCGCCCGATCCGGAGCCCCACGTCCCCGTGGCGGCCCCCGCGCTTCGGGTCCCCGTGGGTCATCCCCTCGGTGAAGCCGCCGCAGCGGCAGTTCCCCTCCCACCACTTGCCGGTCTGCAGGCTCCGGTAGCCCCGCCCGGCCAGCAGCTGGGGCAGCGTCCGCGTCGCCGCGATGAGGTCGAGCATCCGCTCCCGGGGCACGCCGTCCGGCGGGTCGTTCCCGGTGATCCCGTGCTGGTGCGGGTAGAGCCCGGTGATGATCGTCGCGAGGCTGGGCCGACAGAGCGCGGTGGGCACGTAGCCCCGGGGGAAGGTGCGCCCCTCCGCGGCGAGGGCGTCGAGGCGCGGGGTCTCGATGACCCCGTGCCCCATGAAGCCGAAGTCGCCCCACGCCTGGTCGTCGGAGATCAGGAGCAGGACGTTGGGGCGGTCCGAGCGAGCCCCGGCCGACGGGACGGCGGCGGCGTCCGCTTCCTGGGCCGCGGCCGGGAGCGCCAGCTGCCCCAGCAGGGCCATGGCCGCCACCAGGACGGGCACCCGGCAACGACGAGCAGCCAGGCGCACTTGCACGCCGCCGCTCACTGCTCGAAGTAGGCGGCCTTCCGGTCCCCGCCCGAGAGCAGGTACGCCACGAGGTCCCGCAGCTCCTCCTCGTTGAGGGCGTCGATGAGCCCCTCGGGCATCTGCGAGGTCGCGGACTCCTTGAGGACCTTCACCTCGTCCCGGTGGAACACCTCGGGCTCGGCCTTTGGGTCCTTCGGGTAGACCACGTACTCGTCCCCCTCCACGACCACGATCCCCTCGGAGATGTTGCCGTCGTGGTCCATGAGCAGCTGGCTCCCGTACTGGTCCGAGATCGCCGCGCTGGGCTCCACCAGGCACTCCATGAGGTCGGCCAGGGAGAACTTGTTCCCGACCGTGCTGAGGTCGGGGCCGATGGCGCCGCCCTGGCCCGCGAACAGGTGGCAGGAGCTGCACGAGGTCGCGTGGTACAGGTTCGCGCCCGCGTCGAAGTCGCGGCCCTCCAGGTGGCCGTCCACCGCCGCCACCGCGTCGGCCGTGGTCCAGTCACGCCCGGGCCCCGCCGGCGGGGTCACGTCCGCGGGCGGACCGGAGATCAGCGAGAGGCCCAGGAGGCCCGCGAGGGACTGGCGCTCGCGGACCGTGAGCCGGTCCGCCGCGTCGGCGCGCATGTTCTCCAGGAACCCCGGGTAGCTCGCGCCGCCGGAGTGGGCCGCCGCCTCGTTGATGAAGGCGAAGTACTCGCGCCGCAGCTCGGGCGTCCAGCCCGCCTCGGCGTTGCGCAGGATGAAGGCCACCTCCATCCCGCGGATCGGCGGGCGGTCCGTGACCATGGCCTTGATGGGCGGACCGTA
>JASFWR010000091.1:0-10884 GCA_050049155.1 Planctomycetota bacterium
GACCTCTTCTCCGCGGGGGCCGTGCTGTACTCGATGCTCGAGAACAGCTTCCCGGCCCACGGCTCCCTGTCCTCCATCAGCAAGCAGGCTCCGGAGGGCCTGCGCTGGATCGTCCGCCGCGCCATGGCGGACGTGGACAAGCGCTACGCGTCGGCCCAGGAGATGCTGGCCGACGTCCAGGCCCTCCTCGCGGCGGAGGACCCGTTCGCGCTGCCCCTCTCCATGCTCCCCTCCGTCAGCGGCGATGGGGCGGCGGCGCTGCCGCCGGAGTTCGGGGCGGACGCTTCCGGACCCCGAGCAATGGGCGCCGCCGGGGCGGGAGACGGGTCCATCGGCGCCGACCGAACCGCGGGCCCCGCGCACGACGTGAAGCGCTTCAGCGCCTTCGGCCTCACCGCGGAGCTCAGCGGTCTGGGGCGGTTCGAGGAGCGCCTCGGCGATGCCCGCCGCCGGCTGTCCGAGCGGCGCGCCGTCGCCCGGGACCGGCGGGAGGCGGAGCAGGCCGCCCGCCGCGAGGCCCGCGCCCAGGCCCGGGACGAGCGGCGGAGCCGCCGCCGCAGCGCCCTCCGCGGGTTCGCGACCCTCGGCTGCATGGCGCTGATCGTGACCTCCCTCTGGGCCCTTCGCCCCTCCGCGATCGACGGTGGGCATGGGGACGGCACGTCGGAGGCCTGGGTCCACGACCAGGTGGCGGGTCCGTGGGACGCCCCCCGTCCCGCCTGGATCGTCGGTCCGTTCCTCGTCCTCACCGATCACGACGACCCCGCCCTCGCCGCGCAGGCGCTCCGGATCGTCGAGAGCAACCGGAGGGTCGGGATCGGCGTGGTGGGCGCCGACCTCGAGGACCCGGACGAGCTGCACCTCGTCTCCACCGCGCGCTACCGGCTCGACTCCGCCGGCCCCACCGTGCGGGCCCGGGAGGCGGCGCTGAGGCGGCTCATCGCCGAGCGCCCGGAACTCCAGGGGATCCAATGGGTCCGCGACGAGGAGGTGCGGACCCTCTACGCCGATGAGCGCCGGAACCCCGTCCGGCTCGAGGTCACCCCGTTCCCCGGCATCGTGGAAGTCCCGGGCGGCGCGCGGTGACCGCGGCGCCGCGCGGCCGGGAGGCATCGTCCTGAGCAGGCCCGGCCCACCGAGGCCCGAGCTGCGAGGGCCGAGGAGCAGGGCCAGGCCCGGACCTCCCGCGACCCCGGGCGCGGCTGGGGACAAAGAAAGGGCCTCGCGCCAAGGCGCGAGGCCCAAAGTCAGTCCAGCTCGCCGGGGCGAGAGCGATCCCTGCTCAAGACCGCGCCGCCGGGTCTCCCGCCGCACTCTCTCGAGCGGCGGGGCCAGGCGTCCTGGAGCTATCCGAGGAGCCGATGGCGCTACGCACCAGGGCTCCAGGCTTCCTTCCGCTCTGGAGATCGGGCACCGCAAGGGGCCTCCGGACCGGCGATCCAGAAAAACACCGGCCGCGAGCCCGCGCCACAGCGCCATCCCCACACAGCGCCATCCCCACACGGCGCCCGCCCAGGCCTCCTGCGGGCCGCCTCGGCGCCCGACAGACGCGCTCAGCGGGCCTCGCCGCCCGCGTCCAGCGGCACCACTCTGGGGGCCGCTCCGCCGCCCGGCGCCACGAGAAGCCCCAGCAGCGCACCGTCGGCCCGGGAGAGCACCTGCCCGCCGTGCCAGCCCTCCGGGACGGCCGGCTCCCCCACCAGGGTCGCGACCCCGGCCTCGCCGACCGAGAGGCGGGCCGCGCTGATCGGGAGGGGCGGAGCCCCGGGGGACGAGAACACGAGCAGGTCCTCCGCCGACTCGAGCCTCCGGGTGCCCTTGACCGCGCGTGCGGCCAGGAGCCCCCAGTGCCCTCGGAAGGCCTCCGGGCTCACGAGCCGGAGACCGCCCGGGCCCAGGTCCTCCACGAGCCCCTGCCCCGCGAGCTCGGCGAGCCCGAGCCGGCGCCCCGCCACCTCGAGGACGGCGCTCCCCTCCCGGGCGTCGGCGGGCACCGTGAGCAGGTCGGCGGGCCCGACGAGGCCAAGGGGCGTGGCGCAGCACCACCCCTCGCGCACCTCCTCCGAGCGCAGGAGGCGCCCCTCCTCCCAGGTCAGCGTCGCGCCGAACGACTCGGCGGGGCGGGCGGCGCCGGCGACGAGGTCCTCGCCCACCGGGAGCGCGGCGGTCCACTGGAGCCACTCGGGCTCGGCGTCCCCCTGCAGCCCGAACCTGGAGCCCCCCGCCGCCGCGGCGCCGCCCTCCGGAGGCGTGGCCACGGCGATGGCCCCCACCAGCGCGGAGCGCAGGGAGTCGAGGCCGAGCTCGGCGCCGCGGGTCAGGGTCAGGTCGAACTCCACGCCGCCCGTCTCCCAGAAGACGCTGCGCTCGCGGATCAGCCGGGCGTAGGCGGCCCGCACGGTGACGTACACCTCCACGAGCGTGGAGTCGCTGGAGAGCCGCACGGCCGTCACCGCCCCGATCGGGATCCCCCGGAAGGTCACGGCGGCGCCCGGCTGGAGGCCGTGACGTTCACGAGCCTCGAGGATCAGGTCCAGGCCGGGGCGCTCGCCCGCGAGCGCGTCCACCGGCGGCGCCGGGAGCGCGGTGAAGCGGCGGCGGGGCTCCGCCTCCGGCGGCCCGGGGTCGAGGGTGACGTAGCGGGAGCCGAGGAGCGTGTCGAGGCCGGTCACCGCGTCGAGGGAGAGCATCGGCCGCACGATCCAGAAGCGCGTCCCCGCACGGGCGAGGCCCCGTGCCCCGGGGGCGAGCCGCAGCTCCACCTCGACGCCGAGGTCCGTGAGGCGCACGCCCGCCACCTCGCCGACCTCGAGACCCCGGTAGCGCACCGGGTCCCCGGCGCCGAGGCCGTGGCCGTCGTCGGCCACCAGGGTGACCACCGGCCCGGAACCCTGGAGCAGGAGCCAGAGGGTGACCAGCAGCCCCGCGACGCCGCCCAGGGGCCACCAGCGGGCGAGCGTGGCACCGCCCGCGGCGGGGACCACGACGGCGTCGGGGAGGCTGGCGCCGAGCGACGGCGCGGGGCTCGGATCCTGATCGAGGTCAGCCATGATGACGGGGGCCGAGAGGCTCGCCCTCCTCCCAGAGGGCGTGGGGGTCGTACTGGGCGGAGGCCAGGAGGCTGAGGGTGACCACCGCCGCGAAGGCGCCCAGGCCGGGGCCCGGCGAGAACTCCACGAGGTCCCCCATCTTCATCCACGCCACGAGGATCGCGACCAGGAGCACGTCGAGCATGCCCCATCGCCCGGTCCACTCCACGAGGCGCCACCCGAGGCGGCGGTGGTGGGCCGCCATCCACCGCCGGCCGGCGGTCACCATCATCAGGGCGGTGAGCTTCACCACGGGGAGGCAGAGGGAGCAGAGCAGGACCACGAGGCCCACGAGGACCTCCCCGCGCCCGAGCAGGCCGAGGCTCCCGGACCAGAGGCTCGCGTCCACGGTCCGACCGAACTGCTGGACCTCGAAGACGGGCAGCAGCACGGCCGCGGGGAAGAGGGCCAGGGCGGTGAGGCAGAGCGCGGCCACCCGTGTGGCCACGCGCGCGCCGTCGCGGCCCGAGGAGGCCTGCGGCAGCCCCTCACCGCAGCGGCCGCACAGGGCCCGCTCCCCTCGCCCCATGCTCGGGAGCCGGGAGACGAGGCCGCAGCACGGGCAGGCGGCGATCCGGGGGAGCGGAGAGTCGGAGGTCACGGAGACAGTCTAGGCGCCGCCCCGTGAGCGAGGCACGCTCATCCCGTGGCGCCCGAACCCTGCGGCTTGCGGAGCACCAGAGCACAGCCCCAGAGCACGAGCGCGAGGCCGCCGAGGGTCCAGGGCGTGACCGTCTCCTCTCCGAGCACCGCGCCGACCACGAGGGCGATCGCCGGGGTCACGTAGGCGATGAGGGAGAGCGCCACGGTGCTCGCCCGCCGCAGGACCCAGAAGTAGAGGGAGAAGGTGAGCACCGTCCCCATGGCGGCGAGGTACAGGACCCCGAGGGCGCCCGCCCGGGTGGTGGGCAGGGCGACCCCGCCCTCGAACAGCAGCGCCGCACCGAGCAGCATCAGGCTGCCCACCAGCAGCGCCGACCGGTTGAGGAGCACCGAGCTGACGTCGGCGCCATGCTTCTTGATGTACGCGGTGGCGAAGGCCGAGACGAGCGGGCTGAGGAGCAGGACCAGCCCGCGCTCCAGGGCGTCGCCGCCCACGGAGCGCACGTCCGTGAGGAACAGCAGCACCACGCCGACGAAGCCCACGGCGAGCCCCCACCACTGCGCCCCGCGCAGGCGCGCCTCGTCGCCTTGCAGGTGCGCCACGCCGGCGGTCATGAGCGGGAACACCGCCCAGAGCACGGCGGTCAGCCCGGACGGCAGGGTCTGCTCGGCCCAGTACACGATCCCGTAGCTGAGGGCGAAGTTGCCCGAGGCCATCACCGCCACCAGGCGCCACGTGGGGCGGGAGCCCCCCTCGCGCGCGGCGATGCGCGGAGCGACCGCCAGCATGAGGAGCCACGCCAGGAAGAAGCGCACGCCGCTGCTGCCGAAGGGCTGCATCTCGCTCAGGCCCTCGCGCACGACGAACCAGGTTGAGCCCCACACCAGGCACATCACGGTCACGGCGAGCCGCACGCCCGCCGTCCCCTCGCCGCCGCCTCGCTGCTCCGCTCCCATGTTCGCTGCTGATCCCCGGCCCCTCGGGAGCCGGCGGGCCTCAGGGGCGCTCCTCGGTGACATCCTCGTCGGACGGCGCAGAGGCGAGCCCGGGCTCGGAGCCCGTCTCGGCGTCGCGCTCGCTGACGTCGGGCGCGGCGGCCCCGTCATCGTCCCCCTCGAAGGCGGGTCCGAAGCCACCGCCGAGGGCCACGTGCAGATCGACCCGGTTCTGGTACAGCTCCCGGCGGGTCTCGAGGAACGCCGACTCCGCCTGGAGTTCCCGCCGCTGGGCCTCCAGGACCAGCTCGATGCTCACCAGCCCCCGACCGTACTGGTCCTCCGCGAGGGCCGTGGCCTCTCGGGAGCGGAGGGTCGCGAGCTCCAGGTGGCCCAGGCGCTCCGCGATCAGGGCCTCGGCGGCGAGGGCGTTCTCGACCTCCAGGAAGGCCCGCAGGGCGGCCGCGGCGAAGCGCCCGCGCACCTCCCGGAGGGCCGCCAGGGACTCCTCGATCCGCGCGGTGCGGCGGCCCCCGTCCACGATCGGCGCCGTGAGCCGGGTGGCCAGGGACCAGACGCTGAAGTCGCCGTCGAGGAGCCCCTCGAAGTCCTCGTTCGTGAGCCCCCCCGAGCCGGTGATGGCGAGACTCGGCCAGCGGTCCAGCCGGGCCTGGCGGGCGGCGGCCTCGGCGGCGGTCATGCGGCGCTCCAGGGCCACCATGTCCGGTCGGCGGGCGAGGACCTCCGCGGGGATCCCGGCGGGGACCGCGGGGGGCAGCCCCTCGAAGGCCCCGCTGGCCTCCAGCTCCGCGGCTGGGAACCGGCCGAGGAGCACCTCGATCTGTCGCGCGATCACGTCGCGCCCGCGTACCGCCCTCGAGAGCTGCGCGCGGCTCCCGGCCACGTTGGCCTCGGAGAGCTTCAGGTCCAGGGTGCCCGAGAGCCCGACCGCGTGCCGGTCCTCGACCACCTTCAGGCTCCGCTCGAAGGTGGCGAGGGTCTCCTCCGCGAGGGCCACCTGCTGGCTCGCCTCCCGGAGCGCGAACCAGGCGATGGAGACCTGGGCCGCCACGCTCAGGCGCGCCGCGGCCAGGTCCGCGGCCACCGCACCCGCCTCCGCCTCGGCCGCGTCGACGCCAGCGGCGAGCTTGCCCCAGAGGTCGAGCTCCCAGGAGAGGTCGATGGCCGCCGACCACTGGTCGTACTGGGACTCCAGGGGACCGGGGAAGAGCGGGAACCCGACGAAGGTCTGGTCCTGCCGCGAGCCGTCCACGCGGCCCTGCACCTGCGGGCGCCGCCCCGACCGAGCCACCATGGAGCGGGCCGCCGCACCACGGAGCCGCTCCGCGCTGGCCGCCAGGTCCTGGTTGTGGCGGAGCGCCTCTTCCACGAGCTCCGCGAGCACGGGGTCGGAGAAGGTCTCCCAGAAGGCGGGCTCACGCACGCCCTCGGCGGTGGCGGCGCCCGTCCAGCGACCCGGGAGCTGTCCCTGGACGAGGTCCTCCAGGGCCGGCCGCGCCTCCGCCGGATCCGGCCCCATGCAGCCGGGCAGCAGCGCGCCGAGGCCGGCGGTGAGGACGGTGAGGGTGGAGGAGCGCATCTTGGGCGGAGGGGCGGGCGCGGGCCGGCGCGGAGGGCATCGAGACCCGACGTCGGGCCCGTGAGGGTACGAGCAGGCCTCCCCTCACCCGCGGAGTTTAGGATCGTCCGACCGGGGTCTCCCGGTCCGCCGCGCCCTAAATCGCCGCTCCCCGCCATGAAGCTCCCCGCCGCCCTCCCCGCCCTCGCCCTGCTCACGGCCACCGCGGGCGCCGCCCCCCAGGAGGCCGTCCCCGAGCCCACGGAGGCGCCCGCGCCCGCCCACCTCGCCGCCGTCTCCGAGGAGCGCGCCGCCCGCACCGTCCGGGAGCTCGTGGCCCTCGGCCCCCGCATGGGCGGCACGCGCTCGGGCGCGGCCGCCGCGGAGCTTCTGGAGGCGCGCTTCGAGGCCATGGGCCTGAAGACGGTCCGCCACCTCGGCCGGGAGCAGTGGTGCCACGGGGAGGAGGCGTGGGAGGTGCGCGTGCGCGTCGGTGACGACGAGCCCTTCCGGCTCGAGCGCTGCTGGCCCTGGGGGTTCTCACCCGCGGGCTCGGGCGCCGGCGTCCCGCTCACCGTCGGCGACAAGCGCAGCGAGCCGGGCGGTGATCGCGCGCTCCTGACGGACACCTACGGCGGCGTCCGCCGCAAGGGGACCCCCTCCAACGTGGTCCTCGTCGACGGCGCGAACACCATCGACGGCGAGTGGCCCGTGTGCCGCGCGCTGCGGCGCCAGGGCACCCAGGCGCCCACCTTCGGCATCTCCGCCGAAGAGGGGAAGCGCCTACGCGCGGCGGTCGAGTCCGGAGCGCCCGTGCTCCTCGACTGGTCCCTCGAGACCGAGGTCCTCCGCGCCCGCCCCATCACGGTCGTCGCGACCCTGCCCGCCGCAGAGGGCGCGCCGCCCGGACACTTCCTGATCTGCGCCCACGGGGACTCCGACAGCGGCGGCCCCGGCGCCAACGACAACGCCAGCGGCGTGGCCATCGTGCTCGAGATCGCCCGCGCCTGGTCGGGCGCCGTCCGCGCCGGCGACCTGCCCGCGCCTCCGCGGGAGGTGCGCTTCGCCGTCTGGGGCACCGAGATCGCGTCGACCCGGGCGTACCTGGAGTCCGAGCTCGGAGCGGGCGTGCTCGGGGTCCTGAACTTCGACCAGGCGGGCTACGGCAGCACGGGCCAGCGCCTCCACCTCGAGCCCGACGACGTGGCGGGGAACGTCGCCTTCATCGAGGCGGCGGGGCGCGTCCTCCGCGACCGCGCGGGGACCGCCGGGTTCCCCGAGCGCTGGGCCACCAACAAGAGTCTCGGCGGCACCGACAGCTACGTGTTCAGCGGCTCCCGTCGCTTCAGGGACGGCGGGCTCCCCGCGGTGACCATGTACACGAGCGCCTGGGGTCGGCCCGACGAGCACCCGCGCACGCCCGGGATGCCCGGGGAGTCCTGGCGCGACCGGGACCGGGTCGAGATCGACTACGACCGCTTCTACCACTCCGCCGGGGACACCCCGGAGAACACCACGGACCGGGAGCCGGAGAACATGGGCTGGTGCGCCCGGGTCGGGCTGCAGAGCGCCCTGGACTACCTGGGCTCGCTCGACGCCGACGGCCCCTCGAGGAGGTAGGCGTACAGCAAGGTCATGGTGCTCCCCACCGGGACGTACCACGGCCACGCGATGGAGCGCCCGTCGTCGAAGTCCCCGACCTCGGCGAGCCGGGTCAGCAGGAACAGGGTGAAGGCGAGCCAGAGCGTCTGGATCGACGCGTGGGGCTGGCGGCGCCGGGGCAGGCCCACGGTCACCCAGAGCAGCAGGAAGAGCCCCACGACCCACCAGCTGGTGGCGTAGGCCACCTCGCCGTGCCAGATCCCGAAGAGGACGGTGAGCAGCCCGAGGGGCGCGGACCAGAGGTACCCCCGCGCGCCGCGCTCGCCGGGGATCCACGAGAGCACGAAGCCCGCGAGCAGCGGACCGCCCACGAGCCCCGACATGCCGAGGGCGAGGCCCAGGAGGTCGTCGTACGCCCGCTCGATCGCGGGCATGGCGATCGCCAGCGCCGCCAGCGCCGCGGCCCAGAGGACCACGAACGCGCGCCCCGCGCGGATCGAGCCCTGCGCGCCGTCGCCGGAGGGCTCGGGGCGGCCGATCAGGCGCCGCAGCGCCGGCCAGAGCGTGGCCTGGGACGCCTGGCCCAGGGCGGCCAGGATGGAGTCCAGGCTGGAGATCGCTGCGGCGAAGGCGGCGGCGAGCACCAGCCCCCGGACGCCCGCGGGGAGCTCCTCCCGCACGAACACGGGGAGCACGCGCTCCGGCTTCTGGCCCACCAGGCTCGCCGCCCCCTCGGACATGGCGTGCTCCAGGTAGTAACCGTGGAGACCGATGCCGATCAGGAAGGCCAGGCCGATCACCACCACCGCGGCGTAGCTGCCCACCATCGCCAGCTGCGCGTCCCGCCGGCTGCGGCAGCACAGGAGCCGCTGCACGATCAGCTGGTCCGTGCCGTAGGGCCCGATGAGCGCCCAGCTCGCCGCGAAGAGCACGGCCCAGAGGGTGTAGGGCTTGGTGAACGCGAACTCCGTGTCCACGAGCTGCAGCCGACCCGACTCCATGGCCAGCCGCCAGGACTCGCCGAGGCCGCCCTCGACGCCCACGTGCAGCGCCACGAGCATCCCGACCATGCCCCCGAGGAAGAGCAGGAAGAGCAGGGCGTCCGTCCAGACCACGGTGGCGACCCCGCCGATCCAGGTCCAGACCATCGCCACCACCGCGATGGCCAGCACGGCGCAGGCGATGGGCGACAGGCCGGTGAGGGCCGACGCCGCGGCGAGCTCCTCCTGCGCGAGCACCTCGATGACCACGGCGGTGATGTAGACCCTGGACGCCTGCGCCAGCGCGCCGCCGATCATGAAGAGCGCCGTGGTCATGCGGCGCACCGACGGGCCGAGGCGGTTCCCCATGAACTCGTAGGGGCTGTAGACCTCGCGCTCGTAGTAGGCGGGGACGAGGACCGTGGCCACCACCAGGCGCGCCACCAGCGCGCTGAACAGCCCGATCTGGAGGTACAGCAGCGTCCCGCCGTCCCGCCACACCATGGACGGCACGGCGAAGAAGGTGACCGCCGAGATCTCCGTGGCGATGATCGACGCCGACACCGCGTACCACGGCAGGCGGCGGCCGCCGAGGTAGAAGTCACGGAGGGACTCCTGCCGACCGGTGAGCCGCTCCCCCACGACGGTGATCGCCACGAGCGCGAGCCCGACGATGAGCCAGTCGACGCCGGTGAAGCCGCCGCCCAGCTCGGCGCCGGCCGCCGCCAGCCCCATGGCCCCGGAGAGCACGCTCACCGCTCCTCGCTCCCCCGACCGACGCCGGGCGCGTCCATGGGCAGGCGGTCCTGCATGCAGCAAGCGGCAGCGCCCACCGCGAGCCCCGCGGCCGTGCGCCCGACCCGCACGAGCCCCTCCCGGGCGGCGAGACGCCCGTCCCTTCGCTCGAGCCAGCCCGCGGACATGGACGCATCCTCGCGATCCGAGAGGCGCTCCACCAGCCCGTGCTCGAACGAACTGGTCACCGTGGGCCGCTCCAGCAACCCGGCCAGGCACCCCGTGACCACGACCCCCTCCGCCCCGCCGGGCCCCGCGGCCCCGGGGGGTCGCCCCGAGGCCCGCTGGAGCCGCTCCAGGAGCCGACGGCCGGCGGCTCGTCCGAGCCCGCGGGCGCTCTCCTCGGCGAGCGCCACCGCCCGGGGATCGCCTCGATCGATGGCCCGAACGAGCCCTCCCTCGTCCGCCGCGAGCGCGCCCCAGCGCCGCGCGAGGGCGCCGCGGCCTAGGTCGAGGGCGGCCCCGGGGAGCTCGACACCCTCCTGGACCACGCGCCCAAGGGCCACGTCCGCCCAGGACAGGTGCTCGTCCCAGCGAATCACCAGCCCCCCGACGCCCCCCGCCATGGCGCCCAGGGGCGACCACACCTCCCCGAGGGCGGCCGCCCGCGCCGCCGTCGCAACCGCCCGGACCGGCTCCAGCAGGGGAAGGCTCCGCGCGCGGAGCGCGTTGGTGAGGCGCGCAGGGAGGTCGTTCACCCTGGGCCCTCCGCCGGCAGCGCGCACGTGCTGACCGCGCGCGTCGAGCCAGCCGTCCAGGGCCACGCCCAGGCGCACGCCGGGGCCGCGCAGCCCGAAGAGGAGCTGCTCCACGGAGGAGGCCAGGGCCTGCAGCCAGGACTCGGCGGCCTGCTCCTCCAGCGGGACCGCGTCCACGCCCGCCAGCTGCCGCTGGACCGGCGCCGGCGAGAAGCCCGAGGGCGCGGGGACGTCCTCCACGAGCCGCCGCCGCGACGCGCGCAGGCGCCCGAACGGAGTCCACTCCACCAACCGGGCCTCCACCCGCACCGGGGAGCTGACGAGCCCGACCAGCAGCCCGTCGTCGGCGGTCAACGGCCGTCCGGGCCCGACGCGGCCGCGGCGTCCACGAGGAGCCGGACGTCGGGGTGACCGGCCAGGAAGCCCGCGGGAAGCTCCGACCCGGGGGCGCCCGCCCGCATCCGCGACACCACGTCCGCCTTGTGGGCGCCCAGCGCGAGCACCCGGATCGTGCGCGCCTCCAGGATCGTCCCGACCCCCATGGTGACCGCCCGCGTGGGGACCGAATCGAGCCCGCCGAAGGCGGCAGCCGCGTCGGCGCG
>JASFWR010000405.1:0-3304 GCA_050049155.1 Planctomycetota bacterium
CAGGAGATGAACCCGGGCACCCGGATCCCGCCCTCGAAGGTGTCGGTCTTCTTGCCGCGCATGGGGATCGGCTGGTTGAAGTCCGTGAGCTTGAGGTCGTCCGGATACGCGTTGCCGCCCCAGCTCCCCTGGGGCCCGTTGTCCGAGGTGAAGAGGATCAGGGTGTCCTCCCGCTGCCCGCTGCGCTCGAGGGCGTCCACGACCTGGCCGACCGCGTGGTCGAGGTGGTGCACGGCGGCCAGCAGCAGGCGCTTCTCCGGGTCCTCCTCCGCCTGGATCAGCCCCTCCGGATCGTGGAACCAGGGGATCTCGTCCTCGTCGAGCCAGCGCCCTGGCCGCTCGGGATCCAGCTGCGTGGGCCGGTCCACGAAGCGCCCCCGCTCGTCCAGGGGCGTGTGCACGGCCTGGAAGGCGAGGTAGAGGAAGAAGGGGTCCTCGCGCTCCGCCTCGATCACCCGCACGGCCTCGGCCGCGAGCAGGTCGGTGGCGTGGACGCCGTTCTCCCAGCCCGGGATCACGTCCCCGTCCCGGTGCCAGGTCTCCTCGAACTGCCCCTTGCGGTACCGGTGGTCGTACATGCCGCAGGCGCCCGCCAGGGAGCCGTAGCTCGAGTCGAACCCATGGGCGTTCGGCCCGTGCTCCTTCGAGGAGCCCAGGTGCCACTTGCCCACGAGGTGCGTGTCGTACCCGGCCTCCCGGAGCATCAGCGCGACGGTCGGGGTCCCCAGCGGGAACGCCGGCGCGTTGTTCGCCTGCTGCGCCTGGGGGCCGAAGCGCGAGGGGTACCGGCCGGTCATGAGCGCCACCCTCGTCGGCGTGCACTGGGGCATCACGTAGTGCTGCCGGAAGCGGACCCCCGAACGCGCCAGGGCGTCCATCCGCGGGGAGTATACGGCGGGGTTGTGGAGCCCGATGTCGCCCCACCCCTGATCGTCCGTCACGATCACGACCACGTTCGGCGGCTCCGCCGCGGGGCGCTCCGAAGCCAGGGTCGTACCGCAAACGGCGAGCGCCAGGACAGCACGCGAGATTCTTCGGAGGTTCATGGGTCCAGCATAGAAAGCCACCGCCGCCCCGTGACGATCGGCGCCCAGCGCGCGCGGCCCCCGCTTCGAATCTCATCTACCCAGGCGAGCCCGGCGAGCCCAGGGATCCGGGACTCCGCGCTGCAGCTCACGACTCATGTGCCCTCGCCCGCGAGGTTCGCCGGGCCGGGGCCGGCGGAGCGACGCGCGAGGGCCGAAGGCTACCTGCGAGCCGCCAGGTCACCCCTCACCGGCGAACCGTGAACGTCGCCTCCAAATCGTCCCCCGCACCCACGTCGAGGTCGACCGACTCGGGCTCCACGGTGACCTCCTCGCCCAGGCCGACGATGCTGAAGGTGTAGGCGCCGGGCTCCAGGCCCTTGAAGCTCGCGACGCCGTCGCGGACGAACTCCGCCGTCGGCTGGCCGGAGCCGTCGAGCCTCGCCAGGGCCAGGGGCCTGCTGAGCGCGTCCGCCTGCAGCCCCTCGACCCGCAGGGTGACCTGGCCGGGCTGGACGAAGGTCAGGTCCACGTCCACGGTGAGGCTCCCGGCCTCGACCTCGAGCGGCTCGGACTCCGTGGAGCCGAGCGACGGCTCAGAGGCCGTCACGATCAGAGCCACACCGGGGACCACCCCGCGCAGTCGGTAACGGCCGTCCGCGTCCGTGCGGACGGCGCGCCCACCGAGGCCCCCGAAGGACAGGACCTGGGGCCCGCCGTCGGAGGACGAGATCGCGATCATGGCCGCCGGCCCGCCGGACGGGCGCTTCCTGCGCGCCGTGACCTCCGCGTCGACCACGGGGTCCCCGCTGGAGGCGGTCACCCGGCCCTCGATCACGGTCACCGCCAGGTCCACCTCGAAGCGCGTGTCGATGGCCTCCACCTCCACGTCGAAGGCCTCCTCCATGGCGCGGTCGGGGTGACGGACCTTGAGCGCGTACTCGCCCACCTCCACGTCGTCCAGGCGGAAGGCGCCGCGCCCGTCCGTGTCCGCCGTGGGGCCGTCGGACCCCAGGCCCAGGAACCCGAGCCCTACGCCCCCGTCGCCGCGAGCCTCGAGGACCACGGTCGCCCCGGCGAGTGGCAGCCCGCCCTCGGTGACCACGCCGGTCACCACCACCCGGTTCGGCGCCACCAGGGTCAGGGTCGCCACCTCGCCCGCCGTCACCTCGACCTCCGACCACCCGTCCCCACCCGCGGCGTCGGCCTCGACGGAGAGCGAGATCGCGACGCGCGGGCCCCACTCTTCACCCAGCCGAAATCGCGCGGTCCCGGCGGCGAAGGGGCCGACCTGAACTCGCCCCGACGCGTCGGTACGCACCGGCGCGGACCCGCTCCGCCTCCGACCGGACTGGCGGGACTCCACCAGCGCGTCCGGCACGGGGTTCCCCAACGCGTCGACCACGGAGACCTCGACCCAGCCCGGCGCCGCCAGACGAACCTCGTGCTCGGTCACCTGCCCCACCGCGAGGACCTCCACCGGCCCGGAGCGGGAGGGGGCGTGCTCGGGGTGGGTCACCCGCACGTCCACGCGGCTCCCCGCGTCGGCGTCGAGGGTGCAGATCCCCGCGCCGTCGGTCCGTCCCACCGCGCCCGGTCCCTCGCCGTTCAGGAGCCCCTCCAGGCCCTCGGGGGAGGCGAGGTCGCCCGAGAGGCGCATGCTCCGTCGGATCACCCGGCTCCCGCCGGGGTTCGCGGTCGCCGCTGCGACGAGCCGAACCTCGGCCCCCTCCACCGCGTCCCCCGCGGCGGATCGCACGGTGACCCGGACCTGCCCCCGATCGAGCAGGGTCACCCGGCCAAGGTCCAGCTGCTCCTCCGGCGCGAGCCGCAGCCCCTCCGCGTTCCAGGGGGCCTTGCCCGGCGCCCGGACCGACACCTGGAGCGGCTGCCCGCCCGCCTTCGGGAAGAGGCCCCGGACCTCCACCGCCCCCTCCGGGAGCGGGTCGCCCTCCCGGATCCGCAGCCGCGGCCGCTCGAGGCCAGCGGAGACCTCGGCGCGGGTCACCGGCGCGCCGCTCCCGTCCACCAGGAGGAAGCGTACGGAGGCCCCCTCGCTGTACCCGAGGGTCACCCCACGGTCCCCCGCTCGTGCCTCGACCACGCTCGACCGCTGCGCGGCGCCGCCGAGCGGCCCCGCCTTCGGTGCCCGCAGGAAGAGCTCGTAACGCCTCCCCGTCTGGAGCCCCGCCACGCGGAAGGTGCCGTCGGCGGAGAGCTCCACCCCCCGGCCGCCGAAGAGACCCTCGCCGAAGGGGATCTCGAGCGCCAGGGCGCCC
>JASFWR010000406.1:0-3297 GCA_050049155.1 Planctomycetota bacterium
CGTGCTCACGGTGATCAGGGCCAGCGGAGTGACCGTGAAGAGCGGGAACACGGGCCTGATCTACACCCTGGGGCGCGTGGACCGCGGCGTCCCCCGCTGGTTCAGGCCCGCGCTGCCCCTCGTCCGGCGCGTCCCGTTCCTCGCCGGCGTCCCCCGGCAGGTGCTCGAGCCGGGGTTCCACCCCATGGTGCCCTTCCTCCAGCAGGCCCGGCGCGTCCCCACGCGCTCGCGCACCCTCGACCTCCCGGCCCAGCGCGTGGCGATCCCCTCGGGGCACGTGTTCCTCGCCGACGCGAACATCGTCTACCGAGTGGTCGACGTGAAGCGGGCGCTCATCCAGGTCGACGACCTCGTGAAGGGGATGACGCAGATGCTCACCCTCGGAGTGCAGGAGGTCCTGCGCGCGGCCCCGCTGGACCAGCTCCGCTCCGGCGCCGGCCTCGACGAGGCCCTGCGCGCCAACCTCGAGGAGAAGCTGGAGGTCTGGGGAGTCACCGTCGAGCGCGCCGGGTTCCCAACGATCACGCCGTCGCCCATGACCCTGCGCATCACCCAGCTCGGGCACCAGACCCACGAGCGCCGCAAGCAGATGGACGCCCTCACGCGGTCGGGCCGCGGCCGCGCCCTCAGCGCGACCTCCGCCCTCGGCACCGTCGGCTCGCGCCGGCGGTTCGAGACCAAGGCCCGCGCCCGCCGCAGCGTGGCGGTCGCCCACCGTGAGCGGGATCGCCTCCGGGGCGCGCTCGAGCGGCGCGGCTGGACCGGCGCAGCCGTCGAGGGTGTGCTGCGGCGGCTCCGGGCGCGCGTCCAGCCCTGACGAGGCGCGACGGGCGGGGCCCGCGGGCGCGGCTCGGCCTCAGAAACCCGGCCGGGAGGCGAACTCCCAGTCGCCGACGCGGCGGCCGCTCACGAAGCGGCCGCGCTCGGACCACTCCCCCTCCTCGTCGTAGAACACCCAGGCGCCGACCCGCTGGCCGCCGACGTAGTCGCCCTCGCTCTCCTGCTCGCCGTTCTCGTGCCAGCTCCGCCAGCGGCCGGTCCGGACGCCGAGGAGCGCCATCCCCTCGGACGCGACGAGGCCGTTCGCGTGCCACCAGACCATGCGGGTGGGACGCTCGGGGTCGAAGGTGTGGGCCGACCGCAGGGCCCCGTTCTGCCACCAGGTCCACCACACTCCGACGGGCTCGCCCAGCTCGTAGGAGCGCAGCGTGCGCGGGGTCCCGTCCGGGTACCAGGTCGAGTGGACGCCGTGGTTGGGGCGCTGGCCGTCCGGGAGGTGGAGGAACGAGCGCTCCTCGAGGGGCGCGCCCGAGTCCTGCTCGCCGCTGACCTCGCGCTCGAGCCGGGGCTGCGCGGGGCCCTGGCGGCGCGCATTCCGGTCGAAGGCCGAGGCGATGATCCCCTCGTAGCGGGGCCCGCAGCCGGCGCCGAGGGCGGCGACCGCCAGGGCGAGCGGGAGGAGGATCGAGGCGGTGGAGGACTTCGGCATGGCCAGCGTCGTAGACTTCGGCGGTCCCATGATGCCGCGCGACCCCGAAGGCGACGAAATCTCGAAGGGCTCCCCCCAGGAGGCCCCCGCCTCGGGCGGCGCGGCCCCCGGCGGAGCGCCCGTCGGCGCCTCCGCCGACGCCCCCTCCGCCGAGGCACACGGGCCCTCCGCCGATGCACACGGGGCGGGCGGTATCCCTGAGGCCCCGGCAGGCAACCCCACCTTCGACGCCTCGGCGGCGGACGACGGGTCCCACCGGCCGCTCGCCTCGCTGCCGGCCGCGGATTTCTGGGACGTGCTGTACGGACGGCGCTCCATCCGCAAGTTCCGCGAGGACCCCGTGGACCCGGAGCTGGTGGACCAGGTCATGCACGCGGGGATCTGGGCGCCGAGCTCCTGCAACTACCAGATGTGGGACCTGGTGGCGGTGACGGACCCCGAGGTCAACGTGCGCCTGGCCGGGCTCTCGACCCAGATGGCCAACGCGCCCGTGAACATCGTCGTGAGCTACGGCCGCGACTTCTCCGAGGAGGCCTGGGCCAACGTCCAGTCCGCCTCGGCGCTGATCCAGAACATGAGCCTCGCGGCGCACGCCCTCGGGCTCGGCACGTTCTGGATCACCCAGACCGGCGGCGCGGAGGCCGTGCGCGAGGCCGTCGGCCTCCCCTACGACCGGATGGTGATCGCGGTGCTCGCCCTCGGCCACCCGAAGGTCACCCCAAAGCGGGGCCCCAAGCGCCGCCCCCTCGACCAGGTCACCCACCGGGACCACTACGCCGGGCGGGTGATCCCCTCGTCGGTGCAGCCGGACGACTGGGAGCCCGACCTGCTGGCTCTCTACCAGCGGGCGCGGGTGCTCAACGGCCTGCGCCACAACAAGCCCCGCGCCTGGGAGCAGCGCGCGGTCGGCGAGGCCCTCGACGCGCTCGTACCCGAGGGCGCCGAGCGGCCGGAGCCGGGGGAGGGCGAGGACCCGCGGGGCCGGTGGCTCGACGTGCTCCCCTGCACCGGGATCGTCACCGCGCGGCTGGCCTCCCTGCGCAAGGGCTTCCGCTTCGACGTGGCCGAGCGGTCCCCGGAGGTCGCCGAGTTCTGCGCCGGGCGGGTCAGCCCGCGCGGCGCGGCGCTGGCGTGGCCGGAGACCGGCGACGGCTTCGAGGCGCCGGCCCCGGGGACGTACGACGTGGTGTCCTGCCTGTTCCGGCTGGAGGGTGTCCGCTCGGAGCAGCGCGCCGCCCTGGTGGCCCACATGGCGAGCTGGCTCAAGCCCGGCGGGAAGCTCCTGCTCGGCTTCGTCTCCGCGCGCTCCTTCCACCGCTGGACCGAGCGCCTCCGCGCCCGCGGCGCGGGGCCGAAGGGGGTCGAGTACGTCCTCGCCCCCGACCCGAACATCGGGCCCTTCGAGCCCCTCCCGCCCGGCGAGGTCGCCCGGATGGTCCAGGGCGCCGGGCTCTCGATCGTGGGCCGCCAGGGGGCGCAGCCGGTCCCCGCGCCCGAGGAGCTCGCCTTCCGCACCCGGAACATGACCGGCCCGCTCGGCGCCACCCTCCGAGCCCTCGCGGGCCCCCTCGGCGCCGCCGCGTCCCTCCCGGGCGCCGCGGGTCGTTACGGCCGCTTCCAGTTCCTGACGGCGCGGCGGCCCCGAGACTAGGCCGGCCGCTCTCGCGGAGCCCCCGGTCCGTTGGCCGGGGTCAGTGGGTCGGGGTCAATGGGTCGGAGCCAGTGGGTCGGAGCCAGTGGACCTCGGCCGGTGAGTCGGAGCCTGTCAGGAGGAGCCTGTCGCGAGGGACCAGCGGCGACGAGCCGGA
>JASFWR010000407.1:0-3289 GCA_050049155.1 Planctomycetota bacterium
TGTGGGCGCGGAGGACGGCGTGTTGCCGTTCCTTCCGTAACGCGAGCATCGGGGTCGTGGCGTCCGCGTCACGGCCCCGTGCCTTTCCCGGTCCGGGCGCCCGGCGCGGCCCCTAGCTCGAGGTGTTCACCCCGAGAAACGGTCGACCGAGTCGATCCGTGGAGCCGGCGGCGGACGCCGCACGAGCTCGCGTACTCACTCCGGGGTCGCCGTGGCCTCGCGCAGACGCTCGGAGAGCAGGCTGAGGCGGCCGGACTGCTCCGCGTTCTCCACCGCGCGCTGGAGGGCGCGGCGCTCGCCGACGAGCACGACGAGCCGCTTCGCCCGCGTGATCGCCGTGTAGAAGAGGTTGCGCTGCAGCATGTGCGAGTGCTGGGAGGAGAGCGGGAACACCACGCACGGGAACTCGCCGCCCTGGCTGCGGTGCACGGTCATCGCGAAGGCGGGACGCAGGTCGCCCAGGGCGCCGCGCTCGTAGACCACCTCGCGGTCGGGGAAGCGGACCGTGACGCTGCCCTCCGCGTCGACCCGGGTGATCCGCCCCAGGTCGCCGTTGAAGACCTCGCGCTCGTAGTCGTTCCGCGTCTGCACCACCCGGTCGCCCGTGCGCCACGTCCGACCGTCGAAGAGCACCTCGCGCCCGGATGCGCCGAGCGCGTCGCGCAGGCGGTCGTTGAGCGAGTCGACCCCGGCGGGCCCCTTGTACATGGGGGCGAGCACCTGGACGTCGGTGGACCAGTCCAGGCCGAAGGTCTTCGGGATGCGCTCGGTCGTGACCTCGACGAGCCGCTCCGCGAGGCGCTCCTGCCCCTCCTCGACGGGGAAGAAGTAGAAGTCGGCGTCCTGGACACCCCGCGGCGGCAGCGTCGGCGTCCGGCCCTCGAGGACGCGGTGGGCGTTGGTGATGATCAGGCTCTCCGTGGACTGGCGGAAGACCTGGCTGAGCCGGGCCACCGGGACGGCGCCGGAGCCCAGCAGGTCGGCGAGCACGTTGCCGGCGCCGACGCTCGGGAGCTGGTCGGGGTCGCCCACGAGGACGAGGCGCGTGGGGGAGGCGACCGCGTCGACCAGCCTCCGGGCCAGGGCCGCGTCGAGCATCGAGACCTCGTCGACGATGACCAGCCCGCCCTCGAGGGGGCGGTCCGGCCCGTGCTCGAAGCCGCCCTCGCCCGGGATGAACTTGAGCAGCCGGTGGAGCGTGCTGGCGGGGCGGCCGGTGGCCTCCGAGAGGCGCTTGGCGGCGCGTCCGGTGGGGGAGGCGAGGAGGACCTCCGCGCCCCCGGCCTCCGCGAGCTGGGCCACGAACTGGACGATCGTCGTCTTGCCCACGCCGGGGCCGCCGGTCAGCAGCGAGACGGGCTGGCGGAGGAGCTCGAGGACCGCGCTGCGCTGGTCCGGGTGCAGCTCGATGGAGGCCGCCGCCTCCGCGCGCGCCAGGTCCTCCTGCGTGGCCAGCGGCGCCGCGGGCACGGCGAGGAGGCGCGCGAGGCCGCGGGCGAGGCGGACCTCGTGGACGTGCTGCCGGGGGAGGTAGCAGGGCAGCTCCGCGCGGAACCGGCCGCTGCCGTCGAGGTCGTCCGACACGTCCTCGTCGAGGGGCGGCGGCTCGGGCAGCACGTCCCGGTCGATCACGATGTGGAGCCCGTCCTCCATCTCGTCGAGGGCGCGCACGAACGCCTCGCGCGGCGCGGCGCCCTCCAGGGTCTGGGCGGAGCGCCGGAGGAGGTCACCCAGGGGGAGCATGACGTGCCCCTCGCCCGTGGCCCGGTCGAGGACGTGGCGCGTGACGGCGCGCAGGCGGCGGGGGTCGTCCGGCGCCAGGCCGAGACGCTTGGCCACGCGGTCGGCGGTGAGGAACCCCACGGAGGGGACGATGGAGAGCACGAAGGGGTTCTCACGGATGAGCGCCTCGCACTCGGCGCCGAGCTTGGCGAGCACGGCCTGGGCGGTGAGTGGGCCGAGGCCGAGCTGGGCGAGGAACCCCTGGAGCTGGTGGAGCCCCGCCTGGGCGACCACCGCCGTACCGAGGGCGTCCGCGACCTCGGGGCGGAGGCCCTTGATCCCCTTGAGGGAGCCCCCCGGGTCCTCGGCGATCCGCTCCAGGGCCTCGGCCCCGAGCTTGTCGACGATGCGCCGGGCGATGGTGGGGCCGATGCCGTCGAAGGCCTTGGAGGAGAGGTAGCGCACGAGGCCCTCCTCCGTGGCTGGCGCCATGGGCTCCGAGGTCGTGAACTCGAACTGGGCCCCGTGGTTGGGGTGCCGGCCCCACTTCCCCGTGAGCCGCACCCGCGCGCCCTCCACCGGGTCGGCGATCTTCCCGACGGCTGTGACCCGGCCGGGCGAGAAGAGGGAGCCGTCCTCGGGGGCCTGGAAGCCGGGGTCGGGGTCCAGGCGGAGCACCCCGAACAGGGTCGTCCCGTCGTGGTAGGTGATCGTCTCGATCGTCCCCTGGAAGGTCTCCTCCCCCTCGGAGGGGGGCCGCTCGGCGCGGTTCGAGCGGCCGTCGGGGCCGTTCCCACGGCCGCGGGAGGGGGTTCGGGGCTCCTGCAAGGCGCCCGGAGGATACCCCATGGGGCCCCCGCGGCGCCCGGGCGCCGCCTCTCCCGCCGCCTCCGGTTGCGGCCAGCGGCGACCGTCCGTATCCTTCTGCGCCCCATTCACCGCCCGGCCTGCCCGGCTCGAAGCCCACGCTGCCCCGCGGACCCCGCCCGAACCCCCAACGTCCACCGCCGCCACCTCGCGGCCCCGCTCCCTTGATCAAGGTCTCCGTTCGTTCCAACGAGTCGCTCGAAGCGGCGCTCCGTCGCTTCAAGCGTCAGTGCAACTTCAGCGGCATCTTCCGTCTCGCCAAGGCCAACACCTGGCACGAGAAGCGCTCCGACCGCCGCCGCCGCGAGCGCCGCGAGCGCCTGCGCACCGTGCAGAAGGCGACCCGCAAGAACGACCCGAACCGCCGCCGTCGTCGCCGCCCCGGCGGCGCGCCGAAGAAGCGCTGAGCGCCCGTCCCGCTCCGTCGGGGTGATCACCAGCGAGACCGCGCGACCCCCGAGGGTCGCGCGGTCTCGCTGTTTCGTAGGGTGAGCGGTGCACAGGGCAGTCCATGGGCATCTTCGAGAAGGACAGGGACCTGACGTCCGCGCCGGAGGAGGCGCGGCTCGTGGTCGACGCGAGCACGTTCCGCGTGAAGGCGAGGGGCTTCTCGATGCGCCTCGACCACTTCCTGAGCCACCACCTGAAGTGGCGGTCGCGCTCGAGCGTGCAGGCCCTCGTCCGGGGCGGTTACGTGGAG
>JASFWR010000408.1:0-3279 GCA_050049155.1 Planctomycetota bacterium
GAGGAGGATCTCGTCGCCCTCGCTCAGCCGCGCGGCCTCCACCGGCTGGCCGTTGAGGAGCGTGCCGAACTCGGAGCCCAGGTCGCGCAGGGCCCAGCCGCCGCCCTTGATCTTGCCGATGGCGCAGTGGACGTCGGCGACGCCCTGGGCGTCGACCACGAAGGTGGCGCGCTCGGCGGAGGAGCCGATCACGAGCTTGCCCTGGCGGGGGAGCTCCGCCGGCGCGGACGAGGCGCCCACGATCTCGATGTAGAGCGGGTCCATCAGCGGTCCTCGGCCTCCGGATCGCTGGAGGCGCGGACGTCGGGAGAGCGGTCAGCGCCCCCTTCTTCGGGCAGTTCGCGATAGAGCGCCGAGCCGATGCGGACGAGGTCCGACCCGAGCTCGGTCGCCAGGGCCGCGTCGCCGCTCATGCCCATGGAGAGCGCGCAGCGGCCGTCCACCAGGGCGTCCCCGCACTCCCGCTCGAGGTCGTCCGCCAGGCGGCGGGCCTCGGTGAAGACGTCGCGGGTGCTGCGATGCTCCCGCAGCGGGCCCATGGCCATGATCCCGCGGACCCGCACCTCCGG
Source organism: Planctomycetota bacterium (assembly GCA_050049155.1). Lineage (GTDB taxonomy): Bacteria > Planctomycetota > UBA1135 > UBA1135 > Saltatorellus. The sequence goes on from JASFWR010000408.1 coordinate 570, forward strand.
GGTCCCGGCGAGGCGCCGGATGGTGGGGCCCGCCGCCTCCGCGGCCAGCCCGTGCTTCTGCTCCTCGCCCGTGAGGTTCACCTGGACGAACACCTCCACCTCGCGGCCCAGCTCGGCGCAGAGGCGCGCGACCGTGTCGGCGAGGCGCTCGGAGTCCACCGAGTGGAGGACGTGGGCGTGCTCGAGCACCCGCCGGGCCTTGTTCCGCTGCAGGTGCCCGATGAAGTGCCACCGGGGACGCAGCCCCGCCGCGGCGAAGGCCTCGGCGCGCTCGACGAAGGGGCCCGCTCGGTTCTCACCGAGGTCGGCGCAGCCGAGGTCCAGGACCGTGCGGGCCACGTCCTCCGGGACCGCCTTGGTGACCGCCACGAGGGTCGGGACCGGGCGTCCCGCGGCGGCCGCGGCCTCCGCGAGGGTCGCTCGGACGGCGGTCAGGTTCCTCTCCAGGGCCGCCCGGCGGGGATCGACGGGCGCGGAACCGCTTGCGGGGCTCCCCTCGGAGGGCCTGCTGGCCGCTGGGGTGGGGCGGATGGAGACGAGCACGGAGAGGGAGCATAGCCCCCGCTCCCACCGGAGTCACCGGACGGAAGCGCCCTTGGCGCCCACGAGGCTCAGTCGGATCCGCCGCCGGGACGGGTCCGTCACCTTGTGGCGCTCCGAGACGGCCACGCCGGCCACCCAGACCACCTCCTCGCCGGCGAGGACGATCGGGACGAGGCCGCGCTCCTCGCGGGGGACGCCCGCCTCGCCCAGGAACCGCCGGACCGGCTTGTGTCCGGGGGCGCCGAGGGCGTGGAACCGATCGCCGGGGCGCGCGAAGCGGACCCGGAGCTCCTGGACGCCGACCCCGTCGATCTCGACCACCGTGGCGTCACCATCGGCCCCTTGGGGGCCCGCGGCGACCTCCGCGGAGACGGAGCGGCCGTCGCCGAGCTGGACCGCGCCCGGGACGCCGAGGACGAGGCCCGGCCCGGAGATCGGCCCGGCGGACCCGGGGGCCGTGTCGCCCTCGGGGCGCAGGAGGTCGGTGGGCGGGGTGAGGTGGAGGGCGTCCGCGCGGAGCTGGAGGGTCCAGCCGCCGTGGACCTCGAGCCGGCAGGTGCGGCCCTCCTCGATCGCGTCGCCCACCTCGGCCAGCAGCGCCCTGGAGGGGCGGCGGCCGGTGCCCTCGCCGATGAGCCGCCCGAGGGCGCGGCGCAGGAGGGGGGCGTTGAGCTCGGCCAGGGCGGCGCGGGGGAGGGTCCCGCCCAGGGCCGGCATGGACTCGGAGCGACGGGCGGACTCGTGGGCCACCGACTCCCACTGGATGTGGCCGGTGCGGTCCGCGAGCTCGTCCTCGAAGGACTCGATGGCCCGGGCGAACTCGAAGAAGTTCTCCACGCCCTCCTCGCCGCAGCTCTCCTCGATCTGGGGGAGGACCTCGTTGCGGACCCGGTTGCGGCTGAACTCGCTGCTGCCGTTGGAGCGGTCCTCGCGCCACTCGAGCTGCTCGCGGCGGAGGGCGCTGCGCACCTCCTCGCGGCGCATGCCGAGCAGGGGCCGGAGCACCCGGGTCCCGCCCGCGGTGTCGCCCGTGGCCGCCTTGCCCTTGCCGAGCACGGCCTCACGCCGGAGGCCGGCGAGGCCGCCGAGGTCCGTCCCACGCATCCAGCGCATGAGGAGGGTCTCCACGGCGTCGTTCTCGTGGTGTCCGGTCAGCAGCACCGAGATCCCGGCTGCGCTGGCCTCCTCGGAGAGCGCCCGGTAGCGGGCCTCGCGGGCGCGGGCCTCCACGTCGCCGCCGCGGGGGTCGATCTCCGCCACCTTGCGCGCGAAGGGGATCCCGAGCTTCGCGCAGAGCCGCGCGCAGAAGGCCGCGTCCTCCTGGGACTCCTCACCGCGCATGCGGTGGTCCACGTGGATGGCGAGGACCTTGGGGCGGGCCTCCGAGCGGGCCAGCAGGTGCAGCAGGTAGACGCTGTCGGCGCCGCCGCTGAGGGCGACCGCCACGGGCGTGGTGGGGGCGAGGCCGAGGCCGTGGGCGAGGCGGCCCCAGCGGGCGGCCCAGGGGCCGCCCGGAATCTCCACAGAGGGAGCCTCGACCGCGGGCTTCGCGGTCGGCGCGGGGTCACCCTCGGGGGCCAGGGGCTCGGACGCGACGGATTCCGGGCGACCGGAGGGCGTGGCGGGGGCGGGGCGGCCACCGACCCAGGGGGTCAGGCCAGGGTCCGCGCCGCGGCCGCGGGTGGGAGTGGCAGGAGCGGCACCCCGGGGATCGACCGCCTCGCGGTCGGAGGTGAGGGCCTGGGAGGGGGAGGAGGGGGTGTTCTTGGCGCTTCCGGTCACGTTGCGGACGGCCCGAGCCGTCGGGGCATGGGGTGAGGCGAGTCCGGAGTCTCAGGGAGGACCCCCGGAGGCGCCAGGGGCGCTCCGGCGGATCCCTGGGAGCCCAGGGGGTCGCCAGGCGCGCTCCGCGGACCCCTGGAGGGGCCCTCGACGCGCGCGCGAGCAAGGATGGGGGGAGTGGAATCGAGCGCGCGTGGGGGAGTGCGCACCGCTTCCGTTGATCCCATCGGTAGGCCTCCGTACTCTCTGGCCGCCAAATCGGCCGGAATTCCAGCGCCCCATCCTTCCGGCCCCACGGCCCTCTCCGAGGGGGCCCCTGCCCGGTTCGCGAGCCCCATGGGGCTGCGAGGCCCGTCAGGCCCCCCCCCGTCTCCTGCCGACTTCC
>JASFWR010000092.1:0-10742 GCA_050049155.1 Planctomycetota bacterium
CGGACCGCGCGGGCGCGGGGCGGCGCAGGACCAGCGCCATCCCGGTGAACAGGCCGAGCGCGGCGAGCCCGAGCGCGGGGGTCGGCCGCTCGGCGAGCACGACCGCCGCCGCGACCCCGGTGATCACGGGCTGGGCGAAGACGAAGAAGGCCGTGGTGGACGCCTCGACCCGCGCGAGCGCGAAGGAGTTGAGGGCGTAGGCGAGGATGGTCGGGAAGAGGACCACGTAGCCCAGGGAGAGCCACGCGTCCGTGGAGGCCGACGCCGGCGCCAGCGACTCCCCCACGAAGAAGACCGGCAGGAAGGGCACGGAGAGGACGTAGATCCAGGCCACCAGCACCAGGGGCGGCATGCGCTGGAGGAGGGGCTTGGAGAGCACGAGGTAGACGGCGTAGCACAGGGCGTTGCCCGCCATGAGCAGGTTGCCCACCGCGTGCTGCGCGGACAGGTCGCCCCCGCCGGAGAAGAAGAGGGGCACCGCTCCCCCGAGGGCCACGGCGACGCCCAGCACGCGCGTCCCCCGCAGCCGCTCCTTCCCCAGCACGACCGCCACGGCGTAGGTGAACACCGGGATCAGGCAGATCACGAGCCCCGCGTTCATGGGCGTCGAGCGCCGCAGCCCCTCGAGGAAGAGCCCCTGGTTCAGGACGATGCCCAGGACCGCGAACGCGAGGAGGATCGGCAGGTCCCCCCGCGGCGGGAGGGCCCGCCTCCCGTACGTGAGCGCCGCCATCACCATCAGGACCACCGCCCCCGCCGCGATCCGCCAGGTCGCCACGGCGAAGGAGGAGAAGCCCTCGGCCGGGTCCATGGCCATGGCCCCGAAGACCGGGAAGAGCCCGAAGCAGACCTGGACCGCGGCCAGCGCCACCAGGCCCGCGCGGACCGAACCCCGGGGGTCCTCCGCCGCGGCCGGGGCGCCGCTGGATCCGACGCTGCCGCCCATGGGCCGAGAGGATAGGCCCGGGCCGGGCGGGCTTCCCGTCGATCCGCCCGGAACTCGCTCCCGATCGCTGGCTCCCCGTCATTGGCTCCCGATCACGGGCTCCCGGTGAAGGACGATCCGGCCCGCCGCCCGGCCACCGGGGTGCGGCGCGGGACCGCGCGAGGTTCCCGCCAGCGGAGACGATGCAATCCGCCCGCGGGCGGACTAACGTGACCCCATGCCGACGAGCGAGGGAGCCGGAGGGGGGTCGATCCCCGACCCGCGGCCGTGGCCGCGACACGGGTCCAGGGCGGGCACCGAGTACCGGATCTTCACCACGTCCTTCGAGGAGTTCGAGAACCCGCGGACGGGCCGTCGCATGGAGCGGGTGGTGGTGGACGCGCCCGACTGGGTCAACGTCATCGCCCTCACCCCCGACCGGGAGGTCGTCGTCGTGAAGCAGCACCGCTTCGGGATCGACGCCCCCACCCTGGAGATCCCGGGCGGGATGGTGGACCCCGGCGAGGAGCCGCTCACGGCGGCGGTGCGCGAGCTCCGCGAGGAGACGGGCTTCGAGGCGGAGCGCTGGACCCCCATGGGCGCGGTGGCGCCGAACCCCGCGTTCCTCAACAACCGCTGCCACCACTTCCTCGCGGAGGGGTGCCGGCCCACGACCGAGCAGCGGCAGGACCCGGGCGAGGACATCGTGGTCGGCACCATGCCCCTCGACGCCATGCGCGAGGCCATCCTCGACGGCGCCGTGGACCACTCCCTCGTGCTCACCGCCATGCTCCGGGTCCTCGACCTGCGCTCCCACGCTCCCGGCGCGGAGGGCGAGGCATGAGCCGGCGGGAGGTGATCGTCCTCGGCGGCGGCGTCGCCGGCCTCTCCACCGCCGCGTTCCTGGCCCGGGAGGAGGGCGTGCGCGTCACCCTCGTGGAGCGCGAGGCGCGGCACGACGCCCACTCCACCGGCCGCAGCGCGGAGATCCTCCGCGTGGCCGTGGACGACCCGGTGACCCGCGCCCTCGCCCTCGACTCCGCCGCGGCCCTCGAGGCCCCCGCGACCGCAGGGCTCGACGCGGGCCCGCTGGTCGAGCGCACCGGGCTGGCCGTGCTGACCGACGGGGAGCCGCTGTGGGCCGAGGACCTGGAGGCCCGCGGCGTCAGCGTCCGTCGGGACCTCGCGTTCCTCTCCGAGCGCGCGCCCCACGCCGCGTCGGAGGGCGCCCGGGTGCACTGGCTCGCGGGCGGGGGCCGGATCCGCGGACAGCACCTGGTGGCGTCTCTGGCCCGAAGCGCGCACCGCTCCGGCGCGACCCTCCTGCGGAGCGCGGGCCCGGCCGAGGTCCTCACCGCCGACGGTCGCGCCGTCGGGGTCCGGCTGGCGGGCGGTCGGACCCTCGAGGCGGACGACGTGGTCGTGGCCGCGGGCGCCTGGAGCGCGCCCATCGCGAGGGCGCTCGGCCTCGACCTCCCCCTGCGCACGACCCGCCGGCACATGTTCCTCACCGACGCGGACCCCGGCGGACCGGCGGCGCCGCCGGTCGTGTGGGACGACGCCGCGGGCGTGTACCTGCGGCGCGAGGGCCGGCGCTGGGGGCTGTCGGTGTGCGACGTCCTCGACGGCGGCGTGGACCCCGTGGACTACTCGGTGGACCCGGCCGTCCTGGAGCGTGCCGTGGAGGCCGTCCGGCGGTGGATCCCGGGGCCCGAGGGCACCCTCGGGATCGCCCACGGCTGGAGCGGGCTGCGCGACCTCACGCCGGACGATCGCCCCATCCTCGGGCCGGACCCGCGCATGCCCGGCCTCCACTGGTGCTGCGGCCTCGGCGGGCACGGGATGACGCTGTCCCTCGGGGTGGGGCGCGCCGCCGCGGCGGCCGTGCTCGGCCGCCCCCATCCGCACGCCGAACGGTGCGAAGTGGGACGCTTCGAATCCGTCCCCGCGTAGTACCTTGGGAGGCGTGAAGTGGCTCCTCACGCTCCCCATCGTCGCGGTCACCAGCCACCCGGCCCCCGCTCAGTCCGACGCCCCCCCCGGCCCCGACGAGGCCGCCGCCATCGAGCAGTTCGAGCGGCGCGTGCGGCCGATCCTCGCCGAGCACTGCGTGGAGTGCCACTCGGGGGACAAGCCGAAGGGCGACCTCCGCCTCGACTCGGTGGAGGGGATCCTCGGGGGCGCCGCGGGCGAGCCCATCTTCGAGGCCGGCGACCTCGACGCGAGCCTCGTGGTGGAGGCGCTCCGCTACGAGGACGTGTTCACCGCAATGCCACCCAGCGGCAAGCTCGACGACGACGACATCGCGGCGGTGGAGCGCTGGATCGAGCTCGGCGCGCACCTGCCCAAGGAGCTCTCCTTCGACGACGGCGAGCTGCGGGCCTGGTGCTTCACGCCGCCCGCCGACGCGCCGGCGCCGCCCGGCGGCGGCGACCCCGTCGACGGCTTCCTGCGCCAGGCCCTCGCCGAGCGCGGCGTCGAGCCCTCCGCCGCGGCGACCCCGCGGGCCTGGCTCCGCCGGGTCACCTTCGACCTCACCGGCCTCCCGCCCACCCCCGAGGAGCTGGCGGCGTTCCTGGCCGACGGCGCCCCGGGCGCCCGCGAGCGGGTCGTGGATCGCCTGCTGGCCTCTCCCGCCTTCGGGGAGCGCTGGGCCCGACGCTGGCTCGACCTCGTGCGCTACGCGGAGACCAAGGCCCACGAGTTCGACTACCCGATCCCCAACGCCTACCGGTACCGGGACTACGTCATCCGGGCCTTCAACGCGGATGTGCCCTACGACCGCTTCGTGACGGAGTTCATCGCCGGCGATCTGGTGGAGCCGCCGCGGCTCGACCCCACCGGGACCTGGGACGAGTCGATCCTGGGGACCGGCGCCTGGCAGCTCGGCGAGGAGGTGCACTCCCCCGTCGAGCCCCGCGGCGACCAGACGGACCGCATCGCGAACCAGGTCGAGGTGCTCTCGAAGTCGGTCATGGCCCTCGGCGCCGCCTGCGCCCGCTGCCACGACCACAAGTTCGACCCCATCAGCGCGGAGGACTACCACGCCCTCGCCGGCTTCGCCCTCTCCACCGCCCCGCGGCAGGTGCGGTACGAGTCCAACGACCGGAACCTCGCGCTCGCGGCGCGGCTCCACGCCTGGTCGGCGGCGAGCCAGGAGCACGCCCGGGCCGCGGCCGCCCGCGCCCTCGAGGCGCAGGTGGACGGGCTGGCCGAGGTGCTCGCCGCCGCGGCGGCGCCGTCCGACGCCGCCCCCTACTCCGACGAGGCGACCGCCGCCCTCGACGCGCTCTTCGCCGAGCGCGGCGACCCGCGCCCCTGCGTCGTCCTCGAGGACTTCGAGGGCGAGGACCTCGCCGCCTGCTCCCTCGGCCCCTGGACCGTCACCGGCGAGGCCTTCCTCGACCACCCGATCCGCCGCGGGGACATCCACGGCTCTCAGCCCACCTTCCACCCCCGCGGCCGCGGCGCCATCAACAGCTACGCCGGTCACCCGGACGCCAAGGGCTCGGCGGACGTCTACCTCGGGACGCTGACGAGCGCGCCGTTCACCGTGGTCCGCCGCTACCTCCACTTCCTCGTCAACGGGGGCGACGAGGAGACGACGCGCGTCGAGCTGATCGACGCCGCGACCGAGGAGGTGCTGCTGACGACCAGCGGCGAGCGCTCCAACACCCTCAGCCACGCGCGCTTCGACCTCGAGGCGCTCCAGGGCCGGCGCCTGCGGATCCGCTTCGTGGACGAGCACGAGGGCGGCTGGGGCCAGATCGGCGGCGACCACTTCGTGCTCAGCGACGAGCCCGGCGCGGAGGCCCTGGACCGCGCCCTCCCGGTGCCGCACCTCACGCGCCTGGTCCGTGACCACGGGGGCGCGGAGCTCGACCGGGTGCTGGGCTGGATGGACGCCCTGGCCGCGGCGTCGGAGGGCAGCCCGGCGGACCGCTGGCGCCGCTGGCTGGAGCGCGTGGAGGGCGCGCCCGCCGAGGCCGGCCGCGGGGTGCGACCGCTCGTGGACTACAGCGCCCTCGAGGGGGCGCGCTGGATCACCAACGGCCCGGGCTTCGGCACGGGACCGCTCGAGCAGGGGGACGTCGTCCTGGACCGGGAGGGCGGGTCGGTGCGCGTCGCGGCGGTGGCCGCGCGCCACGGCGCCGCCCACCACCCGACCTGGGCCGACCTGCGGGTGGTGGACTCCTCCACCTCGCGGAACACGTCCCTCAACTGGGTCCAGGCGGGGCGCACCCTCGTCTCCCCCGAGTTCGACCTCGAGCACGGCCGCGTCGCGCACCTGGTGCGTGGCGAGGGGCGCATGCTCATGCCCATCGCCTCCCACAAGCTCGTGCAGGGCCCGCTCCACGCGGGCTCGACCCGGTCCTTCGACACCGGCGGGCAGTGGCAGTGGTTCATCCAGGACGTGCCCTCCGGCGCCGGGCTCTCGGCCCACCTGGAGCTGACCGCCACCGGCGACGGGCCGTGTGAGATCGCCGCGACGGTGGAGGTGGCCCGCGATGGCGCTCTGCCGACGCCCACCTCCCTGGCCTGGGTCGAGGACCGCGCCCTCGACGAGCTCGAGGACGACTCCGCCGGCGCCCGCGCGCGCTTCGTGGAGCAGCGCCTCCTGGACGCCGCCGAGCTCCTGCGCTCCGGAGGGATCGCGGGGCGCTCCCTCACGGACGGGGAGCGCGAGTTCCTGCTCTCCCTCGCCGAGTTCGTGCTCACGGAGGTCCCCGCCGCCCGGGACGCGGCCTCGGCCGAGCTCGCCACGCTGGCCCCGACCCTCACCGCGCTCCTCGACGAGCGCGTCCTCGAGTCGCGGCTCGCCCCCGCGGCCCTCGAGCTGGAGGGCCGCGACGAGCGCGTGCTCGACCGCGGCAGCTGGCGGACGCCCGGGGCGCCGGCCCCGCGCCGGCTCCCCGCGGAGCTCCGGTCCGACGACGCCCCCCTCGCCGTCGACTCCGGGGGCAGCGGCCGCCTCGCCTTCGCCGAGGCGCTCCTCGCCTCCGAGTCGGCCATCGCCCAGCGGGTCTGGGTCAACCGCGCCTGGCACGCCCTCTTCGGCCGCGGCATCGTCGAGACCACCGACGACTTCGGCGCCATGGGCGCGCGCCCCACCCACCCGGAGCTCCTCGACCGCCTCGCCCTCGACTTCGCCGCCGACGGCTGGTCGACGAAGCGGCTGCTCCGGCGGCTGGTGCTGACCGACGCCTACGGCCGCAGCACGGCGCCGACCGCGTCGGCCGCGGAGCTCGACCCCACCAACGAGCTCCTGGGTCACATGCGCGTTCGCCGCCTCGAGGCGGAGGAGGTGCGGGACACCCTCCTGGCCGCGAGCGGTGAGCTCGACCGCGAGGCCTACGGGGCCCCGGTCCCGATCCACCTCACCCCGTTCATGACCGGCCGCGGCCGGCCCGGCCGGAGCGGCCCCATGGACGGGGACCGCCGGCGCTCGATCTACATCGAGGTGCGCCGCAACTTCCCCCACCCGCTCCTGACGGTGTTCGACCAGCCGACGCCGTCCACCTGCCACGGCCGGAGGACCTCCGCCAACGTGCCGGCCCAGGCCCTCGCGATGCTCAACGACCCGTTCGTGGAGGAGCGCGCCGTCGCCATGGCGGGCTCCGTCGATCGGGCCGAGCCCGGGGCGGCGCTGGAGCAGCTCTGGCTCCGGGCCCTGGGGCGCCGCCCGTCGGGCGACGAGCTCGCCCTCGCCCTCGCCCACGTGGACGGCGCCCCCGCCGACGACCTCGAGTCCTGGGTCGACGTCGCCCACACCCTGTTCAACACGAAGGACTTCCTCTTCCTCGAATGAGCGCCCCCCTCCACCCCAACCGCTGCACGGCGCCGCTCACCCGGCGGGCCCTGCTCGCGCGCACCGCGAACGGGTTCGGCGCCCTCGCGGCCGGCGCGCTCTTCGGCGGTCCGGCGGCGGCCATGGGCCGCGGGGACGGGCAGGCGGCAGAAGGCCCCTTCACTCCGCGGGCCCCCCACTTCCCGGCCCGGGCGCGGAACGTGATCTTCCTCTACATGGACGGCGGGCCCGCCCAGATGGACACGTTCGACCCCAAGCCCGAGCTCGCGCGCTGGGCGGGCAAGCCCATCCCGGTGGACACGCCGCCCACCCAGTTCGACAACATCGGCTCGGTCCTGCCGTCGTACTGGGACTTCAAGCCCGGCGGGGAGAGCGGGCTGATGATCAGCGACCTGTTCCCCACGCTGCGGGAGCAGGCGGACAAGCTGCTCGTGGTCCGGTCCATGACCAACAAGTTCCCCGAGCACACCGCGGCGAACTACCTGCTGCACACCGGGCACAACCCGGCGGGCCGGCCCTCGGTCGGCGCGTGGTGCGCGTACGGCCTCGGGTCCGAGGCGGACAACCTGCCGGGCTACGTGGTGATCGACGGGGGCCTCACGCCCCCCGGCGGCATCGAGTGCTACGGCAGCGGGTTCCTCAGCCCGTCCTACCAGGGCTCCACCTTCCGGCCCCAGGGGGACCCCGTGGCCCACGCCCGCGGCCCCCACGCGGGGACCGCGCGGGAGGCGGGCCGGAGGAGGCTCCTCGACGCGCTCGACCGCCGGGGCGGCGAGCGGGACCGGGAGGTGGAGGCCGCCCTCGCCAACTACGAGCTCGCCTTCCGCATGCAGTCCGCCGTGCCGGAGCTCGCGGACCTCGGGACCGAGACCGAGGCCACCCGGACCCTCTACGGCGTCGACGCGGAGTACAAGCCCACGGCGACCTTCGCGCGGCAGTGCCTGCTGGCCCGCCGGCTCGTGGAGCGCGGCGTGCGCTTCGTCCAGGTGCCCATGGTGGCCACGGGGCACGACCGCTGGGACCAGCACTCGAACCTGAAGAAGGGCCACGAGGACAACGCCCGGGCGGTGGACCAGCCGGTGGCGGCGCTCCTCGCGGACCTGGAGAGCCGGGGGCTCCTGGAGTCCACGGTGGTGCTCTTCGCCGGCGAGTTCGGCCGCACCCCCATGGCCCAGGGGGCCGGGGACGGGGCGAACCGCGGCCGGGACCACAACCCCCACGGCTTCTCCATCTGGATGGCCGGCGGGGGCGTCAGGGGGGGCCACGCCTTCGGCGCCACCGACGACTTCGGGTACTTCGCCGTGGACCGGCCCGTGGAGATGCACGACCTGCACGCCACCCTGCTCCACCTGCTGGGCCTCGACCACACCCGCCTCACGGTCCGCTTCGACGGCCGCGACATGCGCCTCACGGACGTCTTCGGCCACGTGCAGCACGACTGGCTGGCCTGAGGGCGCCCCGAGACTTTTCCCAGGAATCACGAGACGGGCGAGCGAGCCCCCTCGCATGTCTCGCTGACCGAGACCCCTTCACCGACTCCCCCCCCCCCTCCGTCCCATGAAGCAGATCCTCACCACCAGCGCCGCCCTCCTCGTGGGGCTCGCCGCCCTCAGCAACAAGCCGGCCGTCGAGGAGGTGGACCTGTCCCTCCGCTTCCAGAAGGGCCAGACCTTCACCCTCGGGAGCACCACCGGCTTCGACATGGCCCTGGACGAGCTCTCCGTCATGGTCGACGGCGCCGAGGTCCTCGGGGACGGGATCGGCTTCGAGATGCTCATGGAGGCGACCGAGAGCCGCACGATCGAGGTCCTCGAGGTCGCTGACGGCGAGATCACCGCCCTGCGCATCACCTTCGACGAGATGGACGGCGAGATCGAGGCCAGCTTCGACGCCATGGGCGAGGCCGACTCCATGAACGAGACCATCGACGCCCCGACCACCGGCCACACCATCGAGGTGCGCCTCGACGAGGACGGCGAGGTGGTCGCGACGGACGTCACCGAGGACGCCGCCGAGCCCGTCGACGACGCCGTTCTCGCCGCGCTCGACCTGAGCCCGATGCTCGACGAGCTGCTCCCCACCGAGCCCGTGGCCGTGGGCGAGGAGTTCGAGCTCGGGGAGGACTGGCGCGAGCTCATGGAGCAGGCGATGGACCTGGGGATGGCCGGCGCGGCCTCCGAGCTCGGCGAGACGGACATCGCCGCGATGGGCGCGATGATGGAGACCATCATGGACGCCGTCTCCTTCGAGGCCACGGGCAAGGTCACCGGCGTCGAGGACGGGATGGCCACCATCGAGTACGAGATCACGGTCTCCATGGAGCTCGACGACCTGGTGGGGATGGCCGCCGAGATCGCCCCGGAGGCCGGCGAGATCCCGCCCGGGGTCGAGGCGTCGCTGCTCGCGGGCGTCGAGCTGACCGGGACCGGCATGTTCGACCTGGAGCTGGGGCAGCTGGTCTCCCTCGAGCTCGAGGGGGACATGTCCATGGAGATGGACGGGGCCGCCGACATGCAGGGCACCAGCGCCGAAGCGGCCGCCGCCATGTCCGGAACGACCACGACCAAGATGACCGTCGGGGTCGAGTGATCGCCGGGTGACGCCACCGGGGCCCGATGAGGGCGCCCCGGTGATCGGGCGCGGGCCCCCCGCCGGACCACCGGCGGCGGGCCCGCGCCGTTTTCTTCGAAGAGAACTCGGGGCCCGGCGTAACGCCGGGGCGCGCTGGCCGTGCACCCCCTCGGGGTCGCCCCCCCCCAGCGATCCCGGCGCCGCGCGCGCCCTCCCTGGGGCCCGGACGCCCCGGCAGCACGGCCCCGACCACCCGAACCCAACCACTCGGGCCCAACCACTCGGCCCCATCCCACCGGCTCCATCCCACCGGCTCCATCGACCGGCCCACGCCCATGAAGCTCGCCTCGACCGCCCTCTCGCTCCTCCTGATCGCTCCCCCCGCCCACGACGGCGGCCCCGGCGAGCCCCTCTCCCTCGTCCCCGCCTGCGAGCCCGGCCTCGAGCTCGGCCTGCGATCCACGGCGCGCTGGGCCGCCGAGCTCGACGACGTCCTCGTGGGCTCCCTGGGACTCGAGCAGCCTCTCCCCATCCACATGGAGGCGGCGGTCGAGGTGTCCGAGGCCCGGGAGGAGCGGGTCCTGGAGGTCGCGGACGGCCGCCCCTCGTCCCTCCAGGTCGAGGTGACCGAGCGGACCGCGAGCCTCACGCTCCTCGGCCAGGAGCCCGGGCGGGACGACCTGGAGATCGAGGAGGACCTCGAGCTCTCGCCCCACGGCCGGACGCTACGCCTGGAGAGCGCCGAGGGGGGCGGCGTGCGGGTCGAGGAGCTGGTGGACCGTGAAGACGAGCCTGGCGAGGAGGCCGGGGCGGAAGCCGGCGAGGAGCTCGAAGAGGCCCACGTGCGCCACTGGCGGCTCGCGCCGCACTTCGCGCACCTCCTGCCCGCCGCGCCCGTGGAGGTCGGGCAGCCCTTCGAGCTCGACGGCCAGTGGGCCGGCGAGCTCGGCGCGGGGGAGGTCCGACAGCTGGCGGACGCGGTCCACGGCCGGAGCCACATGGACGGCCCCGCCATCGCCGCCTCCGCGGCGTGGGTGCTGGAGGAGCTGGAGCTGGAGGGCCACGGCGTGGTCACGGCCGTCGAGGACGGGGTCGCCGTCATCGAGTACGAGTTCGAGGGCGCCTTCGACGTCGAGGACCTCGTGGAGATGCTCGCCGCCGCCGATCCCCCGGGGGAGGGCGGCGCCGGTCCGCCGGAGGGCGCCTTCGGGACCGCGTCGGGGAAGGTCTCCCTCGGCGGGGAGGGGCGCTTCGACCTGCGGGCGCGCCAGCTCGTGGAGCTCGAGCTGGAGGGCGACTTCACCGTGGACGTCGTGCTCGACGTCGGGGTCCGGTCGGCCGCGACCGTGGCGGGCGAGCTCGCCTACTCCGCCGCCATCGAGGTCCGGTGATCGGCCCCGCGTTCCCCGGCGCGCCGCCTCGCTGGCCCGAGCCGGC
>JASFWR010000093.1:0-10730 GCA_050049155.1 Planctomycetota bacterium
AAGTGCGCTAGTCGGCAGTTGAAAGGAAGAGAAAGGGGCCGTCAGAGGGACGCTAGCCGGGTCCTGGGGTGCTGGGAAGCGGCTCCAGGGCCTGCCTGAGCAGGGATGGGGGGGGAAGGAAGGAGGGAGGCAATGGGGGGAGTGCAGCCCGCTTCCGTTGATCCCTTCGGTAGCCATCCGTATTCTCTGTCCGCCAATTCGGCCGGAATTCGTCGTCCCCATCCGATCCGACCGCTGGCGCCCTTCCGGTGGGGCCCTGCCCGGTTCGCCAGCCCCATGGGGCTAGGCGGGCCCAGGCCGCGGCTCCGCCCGTCCCAACGCTCAGTGCCTGGCCTCCATCACGGAGTCAGGGACCCTCCCTGGTCCGGGTGAAGGACCACTCCAAACCACTCATCATGCGCATCGCGATCAACGGCTTCGGCCGCATCGGAAGGAACGTCTTCCGAATCATCCAGAACACCCCCGGCATGGAGGTCGTCTCCATCAACGACCTGACGGACGCCGCGACCCTGGCCCACCTGCTGGCCTACGACTCGGTCCACGGGCGCTACGAGGGCAAGGTCCGCGCCGGCAAGGGCGCCATCACGGTCGACGGCAAGAAGATCGCGATCACCGCCGAGCGTGACCCCGCGAACCTGCCGCACGCCGCCAACAAGATCGACTTCGTGGTCGAGGCCACCGGCGTCTTCGCCACCCGCGAGGCCTGCTCCAAGCACCTCGACGCCGGGGCCAAGAAGGTCCTGCTCACCGTGCCGCCGAAGGACGAGATCGACGCCATGATCGTCATGGGGGTCAACGAGGGCACCCTGAAGGCCAGCGACCGCATCATCTCCAACGCCAGCTGCACCACCAACTGCCTGGCGCCCGTGGCCAAGGTCCTGGACGACGCGTTCGGGATCGAGCACGGCCTCATGACCACGGTCCACGCCTACACCAACGACCAGCGCATCCTGGACCTGCCGCACAAGGACCTGCGCCGGGCCCGCGCCGCCGCGACGAACATCATCCCCACCTCCACCGGGGCCGCGCGCGCCGTGGGCAAGGTGCTGCCCCGCCTGAGCGGCAAGCTCGACGGCATGGCCATGCGCGTCCCGGTCCCCGACGGCTCCGTCGTGGACCTCGTGGCGCGCCTCAAGAAGAAGGCCAGCGTGGAGGAGGTCAACGCGGCCCTGGCCGCCGCGGCCAAGACCAAGGGCTTCAAGGGCGTACTCAAGTTCAGCACCGACCCCCTGGTCTCCACGGACATCATCGGTGACCCCCACAGCTCGGTCGTGGACGGCCTGGCCACCATGGCCATCGGCGGCCGCACCGTGAAGGTGGTCTCCTGGTACGACAACGAGTGGGGCTACTCCAACCGCGTCGTGCAGCTGATGAAGTACTCCCACAAGCTCCGCGGCAAGAAGCCGGCGGCGCGCAAGAAGGCCGCGCGCAAGTCCTGAGCCGGACCCGCCTCCCATGAACCTCGACGTCCCTGGACTCGACGACCTGGGCGACCTCTCCGGCAAGCGGGTGGTCGTCCGGGCCGACTTCAACGTGCCGGTCGACGGGGCCGGAGAGATCACCGACGACACGCGGATCCGCGCGGCGCTGCCGACCCTGCGGGAGCTGCTCTCCCGCGGGGCACGGCCGGTGGTCCTCGTGCACTTCGGCCGGCCCAAGGGTCAGGTCGTGGAGGGGCTCCGGGTGGGGCCCATCGGCGCGCGGCTCGGCGAGCTGCTCGGCGCGCCGGTGCGCACGCTCCAGGAGAGCGTCGGACCTGACGTGGAGGCCGCCGTGGCGTCGGCGCCCGAGGGGACGGTCGTGCTCTGCGAGAACGTCCGCTTCCATCCCGGCGAGACGAAGGGCGACCCCGAGCTCGCCGCGGGCTTCGCGCGGCTCGGGGACGCCTTCGTGGGGGACGCGTTCGGCGCCGCCCACAGGGCGCACGCCTCGGTGGCCGGCGTGGCCGGCCTCCTCCCGTCGGCCGCCGGGCTCCTGCTCCAGCGGGAGTGCGAGGCGTTCGAGCAGGTGCTCAACGCCCCCGAGCGTCCGCTGGTGGCGATCCTCGGCGGCGCCAAGGTCAGCGACAAGCTGACGGTCATCGACAGCCTCCTCGACCGCTGCGACGCGATCCTCGTGGGCGGCGGGATGGCCTACACCTTCCTGAAGGTGATGGGCCACGAGGTGGGCGCCTCCCTGCTGGAGGAGGACCGCCTGGACATGTGCCGGGCGGCCCTCGAGAAGGCCCGCGAGCGCGGCGTCGACCTGCTCCTCCCGGTGGACCACGTCGTGGCCGACCGCTTCGCGGCGGACGCGGAGTCCCGGGAGACGGCCGTGGACATCCCCGACGGGTGGATGGGCCTCGACATCGGGCCGCGCACCCGTGAGCTCTACGCCGAGCGCGTCAGGGGCGCCCGAACGGTGGTCTGGAACGGCCCCATGGGCGTGTTCGAGATGGACCGCTTCCGCCGTGGCACCGAGGCCATCGGCGAGGCCATGGCGGCCTGCGAGGGCACGACCGTGGTCGGCGGGGGTGATTCCGTGGCCGCGATCCACCTCCTGGGGCTCGCAGGGGCCGTGGATCACGTCTCCACGGGGGGCGGAGCCTCCCTGGAGCTGCTGGAAGGCAAGGTACTGCCGGGAATCCAGGCCCTCCGAGCCTAGACTATGGCCCATGGGATCTTCCCTCCCCGAAGCGGCAGCGGGCCACGGCCCGATCATCGCCCCGTCCCTCCTCTCGTGCGACTTCTCCCGTATCGGTGAGGAGATCACGTCCATCGAGGCGCAGGGCGCCGACTGGCACCACGTGGACGTCATGGACGGCCACTTCGTGCCGAACATGACCTTCGGCCCGCCGATCGTCGCGGCCATGAACCGCGTTGCGACGCGGCCACTCGACGTGCACCTGATGGTGGCGAACCCCATCGAGTACGCGACGGAGTACGTGGCGGCCGGGGCCGACGTGCTGACCTTCCACTGGGAGACCGTGGGCTCGGGGACGGCCCGCGGCGCGCGGCTCGCCGCCCGGGCGTTCCGCGACGCGGGCGCCCCCAAGGTCGGCGTCTCCATCAACCCCAACACGCCGGTCGAGCCCCTCGGGGAGATCCTCGACGAGGTGGACCTCGTGCTGGTCATGAGCGTCTTCCCCGGCTTCGGGGGGCAGCGCTTCATGGAGCACACCCTGGAGAAGACGCGCTGGCTGCGGTCCCAGGGGTATCGAGGCCACGTGGAGATGGACGGCGGGCTCAACGCCGAGACCATCCCCCTCTGCGCCGAGGCCGGCGCGGACGTCTTCGTCGCGGGCTCGGCGGTCTTCGGAGCGCCGGACCGGGAGGCGGCCATCCAGGGCTTCCGCGCCAGCGCGGCGGCCGCGTCCACTTCCGAGGCGAGGGTCGGATGAGCGAGGTCAGCATGTCGAAGGACGCACCGAACACCCAGGGCGGCGAGGCTGGCTCCGAGGGGCGGCTCAACCGCCTGCGGTTCCGCAAGAAGGACATGCCCGGCGGGCTCTGGCTGAAGTGCGAGAGCTGCAGCGGCACGATCTTCCGCAAGGAGGTGGAGGAGAAGGCGTACACCTGCCCCGCCTGCGGCTTCCACTTCACGATGCCGGGCGCCGCGCGGGTCAAGCACACCCTCGACGACGGCACCTGGCAGGAGCTCTTCCCGGAGATCGAGGCCATGGACCGCCTCGACTTCGTGGACTCCGGGCCCTACGGCGACAAGATCGCGCGCACGGTGAAGCGCACCGGTCAGAACGAGGCGCTGATCGCGGGGCGCGGCGAGGTCCTCGGCCGGCCGGTCGTGCTCGGCGTCCTGGACTTCAAGTTCCTCGGCGGCTCCATGGGCGAGGTCGTCGGCGAGAAGATCGCCCTCTGCTGCGACGTGGCCCGGCAGGAGGGGCTGCCCCTGATCCTCTTCACCGCCTCGGGCGGCGCCCGCATGCACGAGGGGATGCTCTCCCTCATGCAGATGGCGAAGACCTGCTCGGCGCTCTCGCGCCTGAACGAGGACGGCGGCTACTCGATCTGCGTGCTGACCCACCCGACGACTGGGGGCGTGACCGCCTCCTTCGCCATGGTCTGCGACCTGACCGTCGCCGAGCCCGGCGCCCTGATCGGCTTCGCCGGCCCGCGGGTCATCGCGAGCACCATCAAGCAGGAGCTCCCCGAGGGCTTCCAGCGCTCCGAGTTCCTCCTGGAAAAGGGGCAGGTCGACCTGATCGTCTCCCGGGACGAGATGCGGGACCGGCTCGCGCGCCTGATCGACTTCGGCGCCGGCCGGCCGTCGGCCCGCTCGGCGGCCGCCGAGCGCGAGGCGTCGGCCCCCGAGGCGGCCTCCGAAGGGAGCGCGGCCGACGGGTCCGCTTCGGAAGACGGCGAGGCGTAGCGGTCCGCCTGCGCTGGCCCGTCCACGGGCTCATCCACGGGCCCATCCACGGGTTCGGGCGCGCCGCCCGCCGGGCTCCCCGGCTCCTCCAACTCCTCGGCTAGCCCAACTCCTCGGCTAGCCCCGCCGCTCAGTCCGCCTCCGGGGCACGCAGGTGCATGACCCAGGAGTCGAAGTGGTCCTGCAGCGGCGAGCCGAAGGAGCTGTCCACGAAGGTGGCCATCCGGTTGGCGGCCAGCAGCGGGTGGGAGAGGACCCCCCCGAGGCGCGTCTCGTTGACGTGCATGGCCTCGGGGACGGGGCGGCTCAGCTGGTAGGCCCCGCTGCGCTCGTGGGTCAGGCCGCGGGCCTCGAGCCCCGCGCGGATCTCCTCTCGGGAGCGGGCGTTCATCTCACGCACCGGGAGGAGCGGCTTGCGGCGGCGCCGCCGCTGGAAGCCGCGCGAGTGCGGGTTGATGTCGCCGATGATCAGGTCGCCGCCCGGGGCCATGGTGCCCACGAGGCCGTCGAGCCAGCGGTCGACGTCCGGGGAGAAGCTCACCACGCCGGAGCTGATGACCAGGTCGTAGGGCTCCTCGCCTTCCCTCGGGAAGGGCGGGTCCTCGCCGAAGCCAGCGCGGCCGTCGAAGTCCGCGACGCCCTCGCGCTCGGCGTTCTGGGCCGTGATGCGGACCATCTCCGGGCTCGGGTCGAAGGCGGAGAGGTGGCACCCGGGGGCGGCCAGCGCCGCCTCGAGCCCCGTCCAGCCGGCGCCGCAGCCGAAGTCGAGGATGCGGACCTTGCCCGAGGGGTCGTCGCGCACGAGCCGCGGCTTCACGTACCGGCCGACGTAGCGGCGCATCCACCGGAAGTGCGGGTACCCGGCGCTGCCCGGGCGGCCGTCCCAGCCGACCGCGTTCTGGTCGAACTTGGAGATCGTGGAGCTCGCCGACATCACGTGGGCGCGCCGCCGGCCGAGGAGGACGGAGAGCTGGAGCGAGGTGGGCGAGGTGTCCCGCTGCTTCTGCCCCAGGGTGCGGCGGACCGCGGCGCCGGACTCGAAGGAGGCGACCTCGTTCACGTGCAGCAGGGGCCACACGGCGTTGCGCCACATGGCGAGGCGGGCCGGGTCGGACGGGCCCATGACGACCAGGAGGAAGGTGTCCTCCTCGCCGAGCTCGGCGTCCAGGGAGCGCAGCCGCTTGCCCACCAGCACCTCCTCCGGGCCCACCACGTGGAAGCGGTGCGACGGGGCCCCGCCGACCCCGAGGGGGAGGACCTCGGCCGGGTCCAGGTCCACGGCCGCGAACACCGGCGCGAGCTCCTCCGCGGTCGGGAGCGGCCCCCGGGGGGAGTGCGGGCCCCTGGGGGGAGCCGTCAGGGACGTGTGTTCGATGGAGTCGACCATGCCTCGGTGCGGAGGATACCCAGTCGAAGGATCGACTGCTCGTCGACGCGGAGTCGAGCGGACATCGACTTCATCGCCTCGGGCTCGATCCGGGACGGCGCCGACCGCGCCCGCGGCGGCGACCACGGCGCCTGCCGCCACCCCCCCCGCGGCTCCCTCCCGGCCTCCCCTGGGAGCGGATGGCGAGGGAGAGGCTGAAGCCCGGCTCCTCGCTCGCGCAGAACACCGAGTGCATGCAGGTCAGGCCCAGCCCGTGGTTCGGGAGGAGGATCACGTCCCCCGCGCCCACCACGAAGCCGTGCCCCGCGTCGGCCAGGAGCGAGGTGAACTCGGGCCCACGGTCGATGAGCGGGCCCAGGGCGCCGCCGCCCGGGGCGGCGAGCTCGGCCCGGGCGCGGTCGGGGTCGCTCAGGATGGCGTGCCAGCCGGCGGGGGACGTCCCCGCGGCCTCGAGCTGCTCGGTGAGCCAGGGGAACTCGCCCTCCTCCAGGAGCTCGACGAACTCGAGCCCGCGCCGGACAAGGTCGTCGGTGGAGAGGGCGAGCCACGCGGTGGCCCCGGTGAGCTGGGCGTAGAGGACGCCCCGCTGCCGCCCCTGGGCCGGCTCGTCGAAGGCGTCGTGGTGGAAGCGCGCGCCGCCGCCCGGGGCGTTCCAGTAGGCGATGGCCTGGGTCAGGAGGGGCCGGCCGCGGATCCACTCGCCCACGAGGCCCGTGAGCTCACGGTCCGCCTGGAGCGCGGCGAGCTCGGGCAGGAGCCGGCTCCCGAGCTCCGCCACCGCCCGGTGCCGGTCCAGGTCCTGGCTGGCGTCGTCCTCCACCTCGGCGCCGAAGGACAGGCGCAGCCTCAGCGACCCGTCCTCCGGGTGGTCGGACAGCCGCTGGGTCTTGGCCCAGAGGTCGTCGTGCCGGGCCGCACCCCGGGTGGGCCGGCCCGCGGGCGCGCGCCAGGAGAGGCCGAGGCACTCGACGTCGCGCGCGTCCGGGACGGCGGCGCGCCGCTCGCCGGTCACCTGGAACTCCGGCGCGAGCTCGGCGGCCCGCGCCTCGAGGAAGGCCGTGAGGCCGCCGTCGCTCCGCAGGGGCTCGAGCCACCGGTCGCTCTCGACCCCGTCGAGGAGGTCGTCGTCGAGGACGTCGTGGAGGACGATGGGGCGGGCCGCCTCCCAGCGCTCGGCCAGCGCGGGCAGGGGGTCCTTCGGGAAGAAGGCGTGCTGGTCGTGGAGCTCGGCCCAGTCCCCGTGGTGGACGCCGCGGCGCTCGAGGCTGGGCGCCGAGACGCAGCGCGCGTTGACCTCGGCGATGAAGGCAGGGTCGTCGCCGTCGTGGACGGAGACCACCGGTCGGGCGCCGGGGCAGCGGTCGCGGTCCGGGGCGTCGAGCAGCGCGCGGAGCTGGCCCTTCGGGTGGAGCTCAGGGAGCTCCACCGCGTCGCCCTCGGGGTCCTCGCCGCCCGTCACCGAGTCGTCTTGCACGGGGTCACCCCTCAGTGCGCCGCGGGTGCGCCGCTCGCGAGGGCCTGGACCCCGCGGGAGAGGTTGTCCCGCAGGGCCTTCTCCATGACCAGCTGCGGTCGGAGCGAGGAGTCCATCTCCTCGTAGGAGTTCATGGTCGCGGACGTGGTGATGGTCTCCATCCAGAGCGTGCGGGCGCCCTCGCCGTCCTGGAGGGTCCAGCGCACGGTCACCTCGCAGTGGGTGTCGAAGCCCACCTCCGGCTCGACGAGCTCCACGACCTCCACCCGCAGGCGATGCCGTCCCGCGTCGGCCACCTCGTCGAAGAGGCCGCAGGCCAGGACGGTCTCGGTCAAGGCGCTGCGGAGCCCCTCCGCGTCGATGATGCTCGGCCCGAACATCCCCTGCTTGTCCGACCCCTCGGCGTCGATCCGGACGCTCCCGCCGATGGTCCGCGAGACCTCGACCGGCTCCGGCACGATGAGGGTGGAGGAGACGGTGTGGCAGCCGAGGGAGGCGGCGGTGAGGGCGAGGAGGGCGGCCGTTCGGAGGAGGGGCATGGGGCGGAGCGAGCTCGGTGGGAGGCCAGCGGGGAGCGGAGGACCGGGAGCGGAGGAGGGGGCGACGGGCGCCCCACCCGGAGCATCGGTCGCAGGGCGCGCCGGCGGGCCCCCAAACGGGGCGAAGTGCGCGGCGGGAGCCTCCTGGAGCACCGTAGACTCTCGCCAGGGACGCCCCCATGGGAAGCGCAGCAGAGGGAAAGGGTCGAGGGTGGGTCACCTGGAGGGTCTCCGGCCTGCGCCAGGAGCTCGAGGAGCCCGACGGGGAGGTCCTGGTCCGGGCCGCCCGGTCGATCGGCGTGGACCCCGCGGCCGTGCGGGGCCAGCGCTTCGCCCGACGCTCCGTGGACGCCCGCGGCCGCGGGCGGGACCTGCACTTCGTCTGCCAGGTGGACGTGGTCGCCCCGGACGGGCCGCGGAGCCCGCGGCTGCGCCGCTTGCTCCGCTCGGGGCGGGTCGCCGAGGCGCCCCCGCCGGAGCCTTTGGAGGTGCCCGGCCCGGGCGGCCGCGTGGTGGTCGTCGGCGCCGGGCCCGGGGGCCTCTTCGCCGCGCTCGCGGCGGCGCTCTCTGGGGCGGAGGTCACCCTCGTGGAGCGCGGCGAGCCCATCGAGCGGCGCGGCCGCAAGGTGGTCGCCTTCCACCGCGGCGGCGCGCCCGACGCCGACAACAACCTGCTCTTCGGCGATGGGGGCGCGGGGACGTACTCGGACGGCAAGCTCTACACCCGCGTGTCGGACCCCCTCGAGGCCTCGGTCATCGAGGAGCTCGTGCGCGCCGGCGCCCCCGCCGACATCGCCTTCGACGCCCGCGCGCACATCGGCACGGACGTGCTGCACCGCATGCTCCCCCGGCTGCGGGCGCGGCTGCAGGACCTGGGCGTGCGCTTCCTCTACGGGGTGCGGGCCACCGGGCTGACGAGGGCCAGCGACCCCGTGGGGCAGCGCGTGCTCGCGCTGCGGACCGAGCAGGGGGAGCTCGAGCTCGACGCGCTGGTGCTCTGCGTCGGGCACAGCGCCCGGGACACCTGGGAGTGGCTCGCGCGCGATGGCGTCGCCATGGAGGCCAAGCCGTTCCAGGTGGGCGTCCGGATCGAGCACCCGCAGGAGCTGATCACCCGGGGCCGCTACGGCCCGGACCCGCGGGCCCAGGTGCTCGGCCCCGCGTCCTACAACCTCCAGAGCAGGGGCGACGTCCCCGCGCACTCCTTCTGCATGTGCCCCGGCGGCCGGATCGTGGCGAGCGTGAGCGAGCCCGGCGGGCTCTGCACGAACGGGATGAGCAACTCCCGCCACTCGTCGCGCTGGGCCAACGCCGCCCTGGTCACCACCCTGGACCCGGAGGCGGTCCGCGCCCTCGGGCACGAGGGGCCCCTGGCCGGGGTGCACCTCCAGCGCGAGCTCGAGCGGCGCTTCTTCGAGGCGGGCGGAGGGACCTACGCCGCGCCGGCCCAGCGCGCCTCCGACTTCCGTGAGGGGCGGCGCTCGTCGGGGGAGCTGCGCACCAGCTACGGCTTCGGCGCCGTGGGCGCGCGGGTCGACGAGCTGCTCCCGGGGCGGGTGCGGGACGCGATCGCCGGGGCCCTCGGCCGGTTCGAGCGCACGATCCCGGGCTTCGCCGGGGACGAGGGGCTCCTCGTCGGGATCGAGACCCGAAGCTCCGGGCCGATCCGTCTCCCGCGGGACCGCGGCACGTTCCTCGCCCGGGGCTTCGCGAACCTGTACCCGGCCGGGGAGGGGGCCGGCTACGCCGGGGGCATCATGAGCGCGGCCATCGACGGCGCGCGGGCGGCCCGCGCGGCGGTGGGCGGGGCCCGATAGGCACAGGGCTCCCCGCCACGGGTCCCAGGTCCCTCGCAGGAGCCCGGGGAGTCGTGGTCGCAGGGGCAGCTGCCCGAGGCGCGACGGCCGGGCGGACCGTCGCCGAGGGCCGTTCCGGGACGCGGACCCGCGACGGCGTGTCCGACGCGGGCCGGTCCGCCGCCCGCCGGAGCGTCCAGTTGGTACAACCTGCCCATGTCGCAGCACCCTGAGTCCCGGCACCCCGAGGAAGGACCGGCGGACACGTCGACCTTCAGCGGCCGCAAGGTCACCACGAACCTCCTCACCCAGATGAAGGAGGCGGGGACGCCCATCGCGGCCCTCACGGCCTACGACTACACGATGGCCCAGCTCCTGGACCAGGCGGGGATCGACCTCATCCTGGTGGGGGACTCGGTCTCGACGGTGATGCAGGGGCTGGAGACCACGGTCACCGTGACCATGGAGCACATGGTCTACCACGCCACCCTGGTCCGCCGCGGGGTGGACCGCGCGCTGGTGGTCGCGGACCTGCCGTTCATGTCGTACCAGGTGAACTCCGACGAGGCGCTCCGCAACGCCGGGCGCATGGTCAAGGAGGCCGGGGCCGAGGCGGTCAAGCTTGAGGGCGGCCGCGCGGTGGCGCCGACCGTGCGCCGCATCGTGGACGCGGGCATCCCGGTGATGGGGCACCTCGGGCTCACGCCCCAGTCCATCCACAAGTTCGGGACCTACCAGGTGCGGGCCACCGAGGCCGAGGAAGCCGAGGAGCTGCGCCGGGACGCGAAGCTCCTGGAGGAGGCCGGCGTGTTCTCGATCGTGCTCGAGAAGGTGCCCGCGGCCCTCGCCCGCGAGGTGACGGAGAGCGTGAGCGTGCCGGTGATCGGCATCGGCGCTGGCGGCGGCTGCGACGGCCAGATCCTCGTGAGCCACGACATGCTCGGGATCTGCACGCGCTTCAACCCGCGCTTCGTGCGGCGCTACGGCAACTTCGCCGACGAGATGCGGGCCGCCTTCGAGCGGTTCACCGCGGACGTGCGCGGCCGGGACTTCCCGAGCAGCGACGAGTCCTACTGACCGGCGGGCGGGGCGCCTGCCGCCGCCCGCAGGGGCGGTCCACGGGTTGGCTGGCCGAGTGAGTCCCCTGCGCCCGCGCGCGGCGCCCTCGG
>JASFWR010000410.1:0-3253 GCA_050049155.1 Planctomycetota bacterium
CCCCCACGTCCCGGCACTGCACCGCGTGCGGCGAGGCCCTCGCCGCCGACGCCCGCTTCTGCGGCTCCTGCGGCACGAAGCAGGCCGAGTGACCCTCGAGGGCCGAGGCGTCCTCGCCCGGGGGGGCACCGCCTGGGGCCCTCCTCCGGTCAGTACCCGTAGGGGTCCGGCTCGCCGCGGGAGAGCCACGCGGCGACGCCGCAGGCGACCGTGACGGCCACCAGGCGCAGGCTGGCCAGCCCCACCCCACGGCCAGGCAGGAGGCAGAGCAGCGGCGCGAGGAGGAACGTGGACGCCGCCCAGGGGGGCGTCTCCGCGTACAGGGCGCCGTTGGCGAGCACCCCGGCCAGGAGCAGGACCTGGGGGACCGCCGCCGCCCGGGTGAGGGGCCCGAAGTCGTCCCGGAGCTCGGGGCGCCCCGCCAGCAGGAGCCCCGGGAGCCCCGAGCTGCTGCTCACGGCCGCCGCCAGGAGCGCCGACACCAGGGTCCCGGAGAAGCCGAGGGCCGGCGCCGCGAGCACCGCGGCCAGGGCGAAGCCCAGGGAGGCCTCGGTGGTGCGCCCCCGTGAGGTCGCCAGCCACCGGGCGCCGAGCGCCGCCGCCGCGAGCGCCACGAGCACCGACACGTGCTGCGCCACCGCGCCGTCCCAGTAGCGCTCGTGGAGGCTCTCGGTCCGCGTCAGGAAGAGCCAGACCGCGAGCCCCAGGGCGCCGGCCACGCCCGCGGCGGCCCGCCCGCCCCCGAGGCCCACGAGCACACCGAGGGGCACCGCGGCCACCCCGGCGGCCACGACGCCGTCGAGGAAGTCGGTGGGCGGGAAGGAGACGGCCCGGCCGAACACCGCCAGCGTCACGAGGACCGCCCCGAGCGGCGCCGCCGCCATGGCCGCGAGGGCCAGCGGGCCGAGGCCGCCCTCCCCTCGCCGCAGGACCGCGACGCCGAGGAGCGCGACGACGAGCGCCGCGCCCGCCAGGACCGGGACGGGGTCGATCAAGAGTCCTTGGCGATGCCCTCGATCGCGAAGGTCATGGTGACGTCCGTGCCGAGCGTCTCGCTGTAGGTCTCCACGCCGAAGTCCGTGCGGTCGATGACGAAGCGCCCCTCGAAGCCCGCGCGGCGGCCCATTTTCGTGTCGGCCTCGCCGATCTTCTGGACGCGCATCTCGACCTCCTTGGTCACCCCGTGGAAGGTGAGGTCCCCGGCGATGACGAACTCCTCGCCCTCCCCCTCGACCGACTTGCTCTTGAAGGTGATCTCGGGGAACTGCTTCACGTTGAAGAAGTCCGGCCCGCGCAGGTGGTCGTCGCGACCGGCGGAGTTGGAGTTGACGCTGGCGGCGTCGATGGTCATCTCCACCATCGACGCGGCGGGGTCGTCGGCGAGGGTGAAGGAGCCGCCGAACTTGTCGAAGCGGCCCCACTGGTACGACACGCCCAGGTGCTTGCAGCGGAACATCAGGGTGCTGTGGCCGAGGTCCACGCCGTAGCTCGTGGCGGCGGGGGCGGTGGGAGCCGCCGCGGGCGTCGCGGTCCCCGAGGGGGCGAGCAGGGCCAGGGCGGTGAGGGGCAGGAGGGCCAGGAGAGGCGTGGCGAGGTACTTCATGGGCTTGCTGACGGTCTTTGATCCCCGGGCAGGCCGACCTGACCGGTGGACCGGCAAACTAAACTCCCCGCCGGGCCGCCCCCAGCGCCCAATCCAGGGCGGGCGGCTTTCTTACCTGACGTCCACGAAGCCCGGCTCCCCCCTCACTCTCCCTCGCAGGCTTGCTCCCCTCCCTCGCCAGCGCAGCGCCCGCGCCCCTCGCCCCCCTGGTCGCCCTCGCGGCCATCGGCTTCGCTGGGGTGGCGGCCCAGTGGACGGCCTGGCGCCTCCGGCTCCCGTCCATCCTCCTGCTCCTCGTGGTCGGGCTCGCCCTCGGGCCGGGGCTGGGGGTCGTCGAGCCCCGGGCGCTCTTCGGGGCGGCCTTCGACCCGGCCGTGTCCCTCGCGGTGGCCGTCATCCTCTTCGAGGGCGGCCTGACCCTGAAGCTCGAGGAGCTCGACGAGAACGCGTCGGTGATCGCTCGGCTCCTGACGATCGGGGTGCTCGTCACCTGGGGCCTCGCCACGGCCGCGGCCCACCTCCTGGGCGGGCTCCCGATCCAGACCGCCCTCGTCCTTGGGGCGATCCTGACCGTCACGGGCCCCACCGTCATCGGCCCCCTGCTCCGGCAGGTTCGGCCTCGCGGCCCCGCCGAGCCCGTGGCGAAGTGGGAGGGCATCGTGGTGGACGTGGTCGGCGCCACCCTGGCGGTCCTCGTGCTGCACGCCGTGGTGGAGGGCGCGGGCGCCGGCGCGGGGCACACCCTCGAGGTGGCGCTGCTGGACCTCGGGCGGACCGCCCTCGTGGGCACGGCCGTGGGCGCCGCGAGCGCGTGGGCCCTGGGCCTCGCGCTCCGGCGGCACCTGATCCCCGACGAGCTCGAGAGCCCCCTCGCCCTCGGCGTGGTGCTGCTGGCCTTCGCAGGTGCGGACACCCTGGCCCACGAGTCCGGCCTCCTGGCGGTGACCCTCATGGGCTTCCTGCTCGCCAACCGCAGCGACCTCTCCGTCCACCACATCGTGGAGTTCAAGGAGAACCTGAGGGTGCTCCTGATCTCCACCCTCTTCATCGTCCTCGCCGCCTCGGTGGAGTTCGACGCCGTGCTGGCGGCGGGCTGGCGCGGCGTGGCCTTCGTCGTCGCCCTGATCCTCGTGGTGCGCCCCGCCTGCGTGCTCGCCTCGACCCTCGGGACCGGCCTCCCCATGAAGGAGCGGGCGTTCCTCTCCATGCTGGCCCCGCGCGGGATCGTGGCGGCCGCGGTGTCCTCCCTCTTCGCCCTCCGGCTGGAGGAGGCCGCGGTGCCCGGGGCCGAGCTCATGGCCCCCATGGCCTTCATGGTCATCATCGGCACCGTGGCCTTCTACGGGCTCAGCGCGGGCCCCATCGCCCGGCGGCTCGGGATCTCGGACCCGGACGCCCAGGGGACCCTGATCGCCGGCGCCGGGCCCTTCGCCCGGGAGCTGGAGCGGGCCCTGCGCTCCCAGGGGATCGACACCCTCCTCGTGGACTCGAACCGCGCCGCGGTGCGCGCGGCCCGCATGGACGGCGCGCGGGCCCTCCGCGGCTCCATCCTCTCGAGCCGCTTCGTGGACGACCTGCCCCTCGGCGGCACCGGCCGCTTCATCGGCCTGACCGGCAACGACGAGGTCAACGCCCTGGCAGCCGCGCACT
>JASFWR010000411.1:0-3246 GCA_050049155.1 Planctomycetota bacterium
GTCGCGCAGCTCCACGACCTCGGCCAGGGAGCGCGCGCCCTCGATCCAGGCGAGCCGCAGGACCCAGCGGCCTCCCTCCCGGGTCTCCTCTCGGCCGACGGACCGGACCTCGGGCACCGGGAGCCCCCGGCGGGCCGCCTCACGCAGGGCGTTGGCCTCGGCGTGGGCGCGGAACCGGTCCCGGAGGCGTCCGAGCCCCGGGGCGTGGAAGCGCTTGACGAGGCTCCGCGTCCCGTCCGGAAGGAGCTCGCACTCCACCGTCCGCTTGGCGTTGGACTTCAGCACGCCGGGGGGCGAGCTCGCGCCGGCGGGGGTCGTCGGCTCGGGAGGGGCTGAGGTCAAGGGCACGCGGTGGGTCGCCGGGCCGCGACCTGGGCCCGCAGTGGAGGGGGGAGCAGTGTAAGGGCACGCCGGGCGACGGGCCGCGCCGGGAGCCCCGGTGGCGGGGGAACTCCCCTCGCCCGCCCGCTACACTCCGCCCCCGCGCCCCGGGAGCCCTCCCGGCCCGCCTCACCCGCCGCCGCGCCCGCCGCCACCACCGGGCCGGCCGGGGACCGCACGCCACGTGACCCTCAAGCTCCACACCTACATCCTCCGGCAGCTGCTCGTGGCGTTCCTCTTCGCCGTGGGCGCGCTGCTGTTCATCGCGCTCCCCGGGATCGCGGTGAACACGGTGCACAAGCTGCCGAACGTGGACGCGGGCATCCTGCTGCGGTTCCTCCCGATCGTGCTGCAGTCCCTGGCGCCGTACGTGCTGCCCCTCTGCTTCATGCTCAGCACCGTGGCCGTCTTCGGCCGCCTCGCGGCCGACAAGGAGTGGATCGGGATCCACATGGCGGGGATCCACCCGCTGAAGACGCTCCTCTCGCCCGCCATCGTCGCGGGGCTCCTCGGGCTGCTCACGTTCTGGATGGTCTCCAACGAGCTCCCGCAGCTGAAGAAGCGCCAGAAGCGCTTCATGGTCGACGCCACCGCCTCCGTCGTCGAGAATCTCCAGCCGGGGAGGACGAGCCTCCAGATCGGCGACTTCCTCCTGAAGGCCGGGGCCCGGGAGGAGGGCACCTTCTACAACGCCTACATCCGCTACCTCGACGAGCGCGAGGAGGGGCGGCGGCTCATGGACGCCTTCGCGGGGTCCGTGGACCTGTGGATCGACGGCGACTTCCTCCACTTCAAGGCCTACGACCTCGAGCTCTTCGACCCCGAGAGCAAGATCGACCGCCGGTCCGAGGAGTTCGAGGCGCAGATCAACCTGGCCGGGCGGGTCGAGCGCAAGGAGCAGAGCTACCAGCGGGCCAAGTACCTGGTCTCCTCGGAGATCGAGCGGCGGCTGGAGTCGGGGGAGGTGGAGCCCGGGCGCGAGCGGGAGTACCGCTTCATGCTCCACTACCGCGCGACCATGTTCGCGATCTACTTCCTCTTCCTGCTGCTCGGCGCCTCCACCGGGCTGCTCATGCGCGGCGGGACCCAGCTCGGGGCCCTCGCCGTGTCCGCGGGCTACGGGATCCTGTACTACGTGCTGAACATGCGCCTCGGGAAGGAGCTGGGACAGGCCTCCGCCCTGCCGCCCTGGCTGGGAGCGTGGCTCACCACCATCGTCGGCGGCGCGATCGCCGTGTACCTGCTGCGGAGGGCCCTCAGGCGATGAGCGCGAGGAAGCAGCGCGCCCCCGGGACCGTGCTCACGCGGCGGCTCCCGCTGGGCAGCCGCCTGGACCGCTACGTGGCGTCGCACTTCGTGCGGTCGTACCTGCTGGCGATGCTGTTGATGACCGGCCTGTTCATGGTCATCGACATGGCGTCGAACCTGGACGACTACCTGGAGACCTGGGAGGACGGCTCGAGCGCGCCCGGCTCCGTGCTGGCCCTCTACTACCTCTTCAACCTGCCGTACCTGTTCCTGCAGGTGGCGCCCTTCATCACGCTGATCGCCGGGATGTTCACCGTGGCGAAGCTGCTCAAGGCGCGCGAGGTCACCGCGGTCCTCGGGGCGGGGATCAGCGCCCGCCGGATGCTGCTGCCGGTGTTCCTCGCCGGCCTCCTGCTCGCGGTGGGCATGTTCTTCCTGCGGGAGGCTGTGGGCCTCGGCATCGCGCGGGACCGGGACGCGGCGCGGGACGTCCTGGTGGAGCACCGCTTCGAGGAGCACTACGACGACGTCGCGGTGGTGGAGGACGCCGGGAGCCTCGTCTTCCTGAACGAGTTCATCCCCCGCCCCGCGGACGGCGGGCCGCCCCGGGTGGAGCGGCTGACCGCGATCCGCCGGACCTCGGGGCAGATGGGGTCCGGTCGCTACGTCCGCATCGACGCGGAGCGGGCGACCTGGAACGGCTCCGGGTGGGACCTCGAGGGCGGCGTCCGGGCGACGATCGACCCGGACGGGGGCGGCGAGTCGACGGACGAGGCGGTCTCGACCCTCGAGGGCTACGCCTTCACCCCGGAGCTGGCGCTGACCTACCGGAGGGCCAAGGACGCGCCCCTGGAGCTGACGTTCTCCGAGGTCCAGGCGCTGATGGCCAGGGACCCGGACGACAACTCGTACCAGACCCTCTGGCACTACCACCTGACCTTCCCCCTGGCGAACCTGCTCCTGCTCCTCGTGGGGATCCCGCTGATGTTCAACTACGAGCGGGGCCGGAGCACGGACCGGATCGCGGTGGGGGGGCTCCTGTGCGTCTTCTACTACTCGGCGGACTTCGTGTTCCGGACCCTGGGGGTGAAGGGGCAGCTCTCGCCGCTCCTCTC
Source organism: Planctomycetota bacterium (assembly GCA_050049155.1). Lineage (GTDB taxonomy): Bacteria > Planctomycetota > UBA1135 > UBA1135 > Saltatorellus. The sequence continues at coordinate 2,745 of JASFWR010000411.1, forward strand.
CGCATGGATCCCGGTTCTGGTCTTCGGGAGCCTCGGGATCATGCTCTACGATTCCCTCCGGAGCTGAGGCCCCCTGAGCCCCCCCCCTGGGGGCCCTCGGGGCCCAGGGAGCCCCTCGCGGCCCCCCGCTCCAGTTTTCAGCCGCCCCCCGGAAGAGCCGGAGGGCCCGTTCGTCCCGCCTCGCATGACCCGCCTCCTCCCCCTGGCCGCCGTCGCCCTGTGCGCGTGCGCCTCCAGCTCGACGACCCCGGAGCTCCTCCTGCAGGAGGTCCAGGCCCTGACCCGGGAGGGGGACTACCCCGCGGCCGCCCGGGCCGCCGCGGCGGCCCGCGAGCAGATCCCCGCCGACAGCCCGCTGCAGGGGGAGCTGCAGCGCGCCGCGGCGGAGATCTCCATCGCCTCCGGCCTCTCCAACGTCCGCGACCTGTCCCTGGCGGACCGCGACGACGAGGCCCTGGCGGTGCTCGACACCCTCGAGGAGCGGTTCCCTGGGGAGCCGCTC
>JASFWR010000412.1:0-3242 GCA_050049155.1 Planctomycetota bacterium
CACCGTCCGGATCAGCGCCCGCCGGTCCCGTCGCATGCGCGCCGCGACCTCGTGGCCGAAGCGGCGCTCCACCTCCTCGTCCCGGTCGGGATGGGCGTCGAGGAAGTGCAGCACCGTGAACGCCGTGGTCAGCTCCACGGGGCGGTGGTCGGCGCCGCGGCCCTCCCGACCTACACCAGCGAGCCATGCCTCGTACGCCGCACGCTCCTCAGGCGTGGTGCGCTCCAGGTCCGCCAGCGGGATGGCGTTGGCGTTGTAGTCCACGATGAGCCGCGCGGCCCGGCTCTCCAGGGCGCGGCTGATGGAGTGGAACCAGAGGAACGGCCCCCGCAGGAAGGTCCGCCGCCGCTCGAGGTCGAGGCTCTGCATCCACCGCAGCCTCGCCTGGGAGACACGCCCGGAACTCCGCGTGAGGCGCGTCAGCGCCAGGTTGCCCAGCAGCTGGCTGGTGGCGCGCGTATCCGTGTGGGCGAGCAGCGCACCGTCCAGCTGGTCGCGGTAGAGCAGCACCGTCCGCGCGACGGGGTCGAACCCCGCGCCCTCGGAGCGGGGCGACGCGCCACGGCTCGCAAGCTCCTCGAGGCCGCGCAGGAAGCGCGCCCCGTCCACCCCGACCTCTCCCTCGGGGTCGCCGACGGCCGCCCCGGCGAGGAGGCGCTCCGGGCGGAAGACCCGCGCGTCCAACAGGGCCGCGTCGTCCGCGTGGAAGCGAGCCTTGAGGCTGTCCGTCAGGTGGAGGAACTGCGCACGCGCCACGCGCTCGTGGAAGGTGGTCGTGTCCCGCGCCAGGCGCTGCAGCCACACGCCGAGGGCGAGCAGCACCAGGCACACCCCGCCGAGCAGGACGAACGCCTGCCCCACCACGCCTCGGATCCAGCGGATGACGGCGTAGCCCCTGAGCTCCGCGTCCCCGCGGGCGTCGAGGGCCGCGAAGGCGAGCTCCACCGCCAGGTAGAGGGCCCCGAAGAGCAGCAGCCGGACCGCGGGCCGGGAGGTGCGCGCCACGAGCGCCGCGCCGATGCGCCCCACCACCTCGCCGGGGGTCAGGGTGCCGTGGAGGTCCGCCCACCAGAGCACGCGGCCCAGCAGCCGGTGGAGGGCCGCCGAGATCCGGTGCACGCAGCGGGCCACGTGCTCGGACGGCGGCGTGCCCAGGGCGTCCGGCGCCGCCCAGGCCCCGAGCCCCGGCAGCCAGCGGAGCGGCGAGGAGCCCACCAGCCTCGCCGCCCGGCCCAGGCGCTCCACCGAGCCCGCGCCGAGCTCCTCCTCCAGCTCCTCCCCGCTCACCGTGGCCAGGTCCCGGAGCAGGTCGTCCGCCAGCGGGAGCCGGTCCCGACGGCGTCCTGGCCGCGCGCCAGGGACCCCGGAGGTCCGGGCCAGCGCCGCCGCGAGCGTGCCGTGGCGCGCCGCCTCGAGGGCGTCCCGCTCCCGATCCTCCGCCGCCTCGTGCGCCTCCAGGTACCAGGCGTCCACGGAGCGTCGCAGCCCCGCCATCCGCCGCTGGACCTCCACGTCCCGCCGCCAGGGCTCCCGACGCTCGCCCGGCGTCGGGAACAGGATCACTTCCCGCTCCAGCGCCCGGGCGTGGCGCCGCACGACCCGATCCAACCCACGGAGCAGGAACCCCAGGGCGCGAACGGTCCAGACCAGCGGACGCAGCGCGCGCAGGTAGGCCCCGAGCCGCAGGAGCCGCAGGGCGCGACTCGCCTGGCCCGTCTCCGCCACCAGTCCGTCCAACCCCGCCAGCAGGCCGAAGGGCAGCGACGGCAGCAGGTCCGTCCAGAGGTGCCGTCGGAGCCACAGCCGCCGCCGGGGCACGAGCGCCAGCTTCACGGCGAAGTCCGTGAGCAGGAAGAGGCAGACCCCGGTGTCCACGGCGAGCGTCAGCGGCCCGGAGAGGTCCAGGGCGGCGAGCCCCATCGCACCCAGGAGCTCGGCCCCGAGCATCAGGAGGACCAGCAGGATCGCCGCCACCACCGCCCGCTCCCACGCCGCCACCCGGGACCGGCCGAAGCGGGCCTCGAGGCGGGCCTGCAGCTGCTGCTCGTTGAGCTCCCGTTCGACCCGGCGGCGCCGCCGCTCGAGCCGGGCCCGCGCCGCGCCGCGGTCGGGTTCCAGGGCTTCGAGGTGCCACCGCACGGCGTCGAGGGAGAGCTCGAGGCGGCGGGCGCAGACCTCGGGCGAGCGCTCCCCCGCGAGGAGCACCGCGTCGTCCGCGTGGTCGACCATGCGCCCCGCGCACCGGGACCGGCAGGCCTCCGACATCCGCCCCTCGGCGGCGTCCTCCCCGAGCGTCCGGCGCAGCTCCTCCCGCGCCGCAGCGACCTCGGACGCCAACGGGTGCTGCTCCCCGCGCCGCCCGTCGCCGCCGGCGATGGTGAGCGCGTACTCCTCGACCTCGAGGAGCGCCGCGAAGGCGCCCTCCACGTCATCGCGCGGAGCCCCCCGGCGGCGCGCGAGCCAGCGCCGGTCCTCCTCGAGCATCACCGCCGCCAGCTCGTCGGCGGCTTGCCCGCGGGCGCTCCTGTCGAGCCGGCCGTGCCAGTGGCGGGCCACCGCCCGGGCGTGGGCCGCGGAGCTGGCGCCGCCCCAGACGGCGCCCCCCGCGCCCTCCAGCGCGAACAGCCGCTCCTCCACCGAGGCGAGGGACGCCGCGCGCTCATCGACGGAGAGGGCGCCCCAGCGCGTCCGCAGCTCCGCCCAGTCCTCCCTCAGCGAGCGCCAGGCTGCAGCGTCGGTGGTCATGTGCGGGTCGAGGGGCGGAGAAGCGGGGATCACGGGCGCGGGCCGAGGGGAGTCTACGCATCGGCGCACCCCCGTGGCGCCCGCTGGAGCGGACGCGACGGTTCGAATAGCCGCGTCGGTTCCCGCGTACGCCGTTGGTACCATCCGATCCAACGCCGGGCGGACCGCCACCCGGGCCCGACCCTGCTTCGCCCTCGCAGGCTGGCTCGGGGCCCCCTCCCAGGGCACCCCCTTGGCCCTCCGCTCCCGGCTCCACCCCTGGCCCCATGGCCCGGCGCCACCCCCGGCCAGCCACACCGCCCCACCTGATGACCGAGTCCCCCGAAGCCGCGCCCGAGCCCCCCTCCGCGCCCGAGGCCGCGCCCGCCCCGAAGGGCATCCAGAAGGAGTCCATCTGGGAGGTCTACTACCCCTTCAACGCGGACGCCGACAAGGACGCGGTCCCGGTGGCCTCGTTCCCGATGATCATCTACTTCTGGCCCACGCTCGTGGCCTTC
>JASFWR010000094.1:0-10567 GCA_050049155.1 Planctomycetota bacterium
CGTCGACGTCGTGGAGCTCTACGGGGACCTGCCGCCCGACCGGCAGGACGCGGCGCTGCGGGCGGGGCCGCGGCGACGGGTGGTGCTCTCCACCAACGTGGCCGAGTCGAGCGTCACCGTGGCCGGCGTGCGGGCGGTGGTGGACAGCGGCGAGGCGCGGGTGATGCGGCACGAGCCCGGGGCGGGGATCGACCGGCTGCGGGTCGAGCGCATCGACCGCGCCGCGGCGGACCAGCGCGCCGGCCGCGCCGGGCGCCTGGGGCCGGGCCTCTGCCTTCGCCTCTGGAGCGCGGTGGACGACCGGACGCTGGAGCCCGCCCTCGAGCCCGAGGTGCGCCGCCTCGACGTGGCCGGCGCGGTCCTCCAGCTGGCCCTCTGGGGCGAGGCCGACGTGACGACCTTCCCGTGGTTCGAGGCGCCGCGCCCGGAGGCCGCCGCCCGCGCCCTCGCCGTGCTCACCTCCCTCGGCGCCCTGGACGCGCACGGGCGGATCACGGCCCTCGGCCGCGCCCTGGCGCGCCTGCCCCTGCACCCGCGCCTGGCCGCGCTCGTCCACCAGGGCGCGACCCTGGGCGTGGCGGACGAGGCGGCGCTGGCCGCCGCGATGCTCTCCGAGCGGGACCCCTTCCGGGTCGCGCGGGGCCCCGATGCCCGCCGCCCGGACGCCACGGAGTCCGACCTCTTCGAGCGCGTCGCCGCGCTCCAGGGCTTCGAGGCCAGCCGGCGCACCTCGACCCCGGTGGGGGAGCTGAACCAGGGCGGCGCGCGCCAGATCCTGCGCGCCCGGGACCAGATCCTCCGCCGGGTCCGCGCGGACGACGGCGGGGAGGCCCTCGACGCCCACGGCGCCGAGGAGGCCCTGGCCCGCGCCGTGCACGCCGCCTTCGGTGATCGGCTCTGCCGCCGCCGGCCGGACGACCCCGAGCGGGCGCTGATGGCGGGGGGGCGCGGCGTCCGGCTCGCGCGGGAGTGCGGCGTGACCGAGGCAGAGCTCTTCGTGGCGATCCAGGTGACGGCGGGCTTCCGCAGAGGAGACGAGGACCTGGTGCGCATGGCCTCCGCCGTGGAGCGCGAGTGGGTCGACGGGGGCGAGGTCCGCGTGGAGACCGCGCCGGTCTTCGACCCTCGTCAGCGGCGCGTGGTCGGGCGACGGCGGGAGATGCTGGGCCCGCTCGTGCTGGCCGAGTCCGACCACCCGGTCCAGGACGCGGCGGCGGCGGAGGCGGTGCTGCTCGCGGCCGCCCGCGAGGACGTCGCCGCGGCCCTGGGGCTCGAGCGCGAGGAGGTGGCCGCGACCCTGAACCGGATCCGCTTCCTCCGGGCCCACGCCCCCGAGCTCGGGCTGCCCGAGCCCGACGAGGCCTTCCTCGCGGGGCTCCTGCCCATGCTGGTCCCCGGCCGGCGCTCCTTCGCCGACCTCGCTCGAGCGCCCCTGGTGGACGTGCTCCTCGGCGGGCTCAGCCACGAGCAGCGGGTCGGCCTCGACACCCACGCGCCGGAGCGCGTGCAGGTGCCCAGCGGCTCACGCCTGCGGCTCCTCTACGACGGCGAGCGGGCGCCGGTCCTCGCGGTCCGGATCCAGGAGATGTTCGGGCAGCCGGAGACCCCGCGGGTGGCCCGGGGCAAGGTGCCGGTCCTGCTGCACCTGCTCGCGCCGAACGGGCGGCCCCAGCAGGTGACGGACGACCTCGCGAGCTTCTGGCGCGACGCCTACCACCACGTCCGCAAGGACCTTCGAACCCGCTACCCCAAGCACGACTGGCCGGAGGACGCGCTCTCGGCCCGACCCACCTCGCGCCCCCGACGGCGCCGTAGAACCTGAACCGGAGACCCATGACTGGCATCGAAGCACTGAACGGGAAGAGGGCCCTCGTCACGGGGGGCAGCAGCGGCATCGGCCTCGCCATCGCGCGCGCGCTCAAGGAGCAGGGGGCGACCGTCGCCATCAGCGGGCGAGACGGGGAGGCGCTGCAGCGGGCGGCCGACGACCTCGGGGCCATCGCCGTGCAGGGGGACGTGGGCGTCGAGGCCGACGCCGAGCGCATGGTGGAGGGGCTCGTGGAGGCGGCGGGCGGCATCGACGTCCTCGTGAACAACGCCGGCTTCGGCCGCTTCGCGCCGCTGCTCGAGACCTCGGCGGAGGACCTCGAGAGCGTCTGGCGCACCAACGTGCTCGGCGCGTTCCTCGTGGGGCGTGCCGCGGCCCGCCACATGGTGGCCCAGGGCTCCGGCGCCATCGTCAACATCTCGTCCACGGCCGGCACCAAGGGGTTCGGCCGCGGGACGGCCTACGCGGCGAGCAAGTTCGCGCTGCGCGGGATGACCGAGTGCTGGCGCGACGAGCTGCGCCGGCACGACGTGCGGGTGATCCTCTGCAACCCGAGCGAGGTCCAGACGGACTTCTCGCGCCGGGCCGGCGGTCACCAGGAGCCCTCGCCCAGGAAGCTCGTCCCGGAGGACATCGCGGACGCGGTGATCGGCGTGCTGCGCACGGACGCCCGGGGCTTCGTCCCCGAGTTCTCGGTCTTCGCGACCAACCCCTTCTGAGGGGCGCACTGCGGGAACCCGCCGCGCACCGGTAACCGGCGGCGGGCCCGATCGGACTCCTGGACGGGAGCCGGCACCTCGGCCGGCTCCCCGGTCCTCGGACCGCCCTGGTCCTTCGAACGGGAGTCCCGATGCAACGTGCGCTGATCCTCGCCCCCCTCCTCCTCTCGCTGGCTCCGGCGGTGTTCGCCGCCGCGGTGCCCGCCGCACCGATCCTGACCCTGCCGCCGGCGCGCTCGATGGTCCTCGGCTCCCAGGGCGGGGCTCCCTCGGAGGTGCTGCTGACCAACGTGGTCGGCGCGGCCCGCTCGCAGGTGCCCGGGCTGCCCGGGGTCGCGTTCCAGCCGGGGGCGGGGACGACCCACTTCGATCGGGTCTACGGCCATCCTTCCGGGCGCTGGGTCCTCACGGCCCTCGCGGACCTGCCCGCCGGCGAGGACGAGTGCCTGCTCGCCGACGGGGAGCTCGTCCTGCGGGAGGGGGACCCGGCCCCCTGGACGGGTGGCGCGGAGGACTGCGGGACCCTGGATCGTCGCTGCGCCATCAGCGGGAGGGGCGACCTGGTGTTCGCCACCAACACCTCGGCCAGCGCCCTCGACGACTACCTGCCCCTCCGGCGCGCGGGGACGGTCCCCCGGTGGACCCACGCCGCCCGGGAGGGCGACCCCGTCCCGGGGCTGCCCTTCGCGACCCTCGACGACGCCATCGACTCGCCCCTGGTCCTCGACGACGGCCGGGTGGGCTTCGCCGCGGACGGGATCGACGGGGTCGCCTCCACCTCGGAGGACGAGGTGCTGGTGCTGGGGGACGTCGTGCTCCTGCAGGAGGGGGTCTCCGTCCCCGACGGGCAGGCCGGCGGCGGGCAGCGCCCCCTGGAGAACCTCGACCGCGGCGCCTTCTGGGCGTCCCTGGACGGTTCCGCGTGGATGGTCGTGGGGGACCTCGAGGGGCCGACGGACGTGGACGACGTGGTGATCGTGGACGGGGCGGTCGTGCTCCAGGAGGGCGTCCCCGTGCCGGGCGGGGGCTTCGCGGAACCCGTGGCCCCGGGGGGCGTCCACGGCGCCTTCATGGACGGCGGCGGCCGGTGGTTCGCGCGGGGCTCCAACGCCTCGTCCGGGGCGGACTGGGTCGTGGTGGACGGCGCGGTCGTCGCGCGCACGGGGGCGCCGATCACGCCCGGGGCGTCGGAGCGCTGGGACGACGTCGGCTACGGCGACGGCTTCGCCGCCCTCGCGGGGAACCGGCTCGGGGACCGGGTGGTGATCGGCGTCACGGACGACCCGGACCCGGCGCGGAACACGGTGGTCGTCCTCAACGGCGAGCACGTGGTGGCCCGGGAGGGGGACCCCGTGGACCTCGACGGGGACGGTGTCGCCGCGGACGGGCTGTACATCGAGACCTTCGGGACGGACGACGCCCTGCTCACGGACGCCCTCGACCTCCTCACCGTGGTGACCCTGCGGGACGCCGGGGGGACCCGGCGCGGCCAGGCGCTCCTCCGCCAGCGCCTCGACCCGGGCCTCGGCGTCGTGACCTGCGCCGGCGTCGCCAACTCCACGGGGACCGGCGCGGGGCTGATCGCCCTGGGGTCCGCCGCGGTCACCGATGGCGACCTGCAGCTGCGGGCCGTGGACCTGCCGCCGAGCGCGCCCGTGGTCTTCCTGGTCAGCCGCTCGCCCGGCCTCGTGATGCAGCCGGGGGGGAGCCTCGGCCAGCTGTGCCTCGGCGGCGCGGTCGGCCGCTTCCTCGCCCGCGGCCAGTTCGGGCCGGCGAGCCCCGCCGGGGTCGCGGCCATCGCGGTGGACGTGGCGGCGCTGCCCGCGGGGGCTGGGCCCGGGCCCTCCGCCCCCGGGGACACCCTCCACTTCCAGGCCTGGTACCGGGACCACCTGCCCGCGGCCCCCTCGACCACCAACCTGACCGGGGCCCTGGCCGTGGTCCTGCGGTGACCGGGGACGGCGAGGCGTGGGCCGTGGGGGGGGCCCGAGGGGCACCCCGGGGGCCTGAAGGGAGGCGGGGCGGGGGAGGGGACCCCGCACCACCGGGCAGGGGCTCCGGCGGGGTCGCGCCCGCGGGCCCCTCCTCCGGGGAGGCGGCCCCCGGGGCCCCGATCCCCCGGCGGAGGGGCCCGCGGCGGCCGGCGGGCGGGGTCCCTGGATCCTGACGGAAGGCGCTCAAGGGATCGACGGATTCGATCGATCCACCGACCGAGGCCCCGGGCACCCCGGCCCGGCCCTCGCATCCCCGATCATGAACGAGCCTCGCCTGCCCTCCGATCCCACGGCCCTCCCCGAGACCCTCCAGCTCAGCGTCGTCGTGCCCACCCACGGGCGCCCGGCGCAGGTGGAGCGCCTGCTCCGCTCCCTCGCCGAGCAGACGCTGCCCGCCGAGGCCTTCGAGGTCATCGTCGTGGACGACGGCGGTCAGCCGGCGCTCACCTTCGACGTCGGGAGCGTCCCGTACCGCTGCCGCCTCACGCACCAGACGCGCCGGGGCCCGGCCTCCGCGCGGAACGTCGGGCTGGCGCTCGCGGCGGGCCCGACGGTGCTGCTGCTGACCGACGACACGGTGCCCGCCAGCGACCTGCTCGAGCGCCACGTCGCGGCCCACCGGGAGCTGGACGGGAAGACCGCCGTGCTCGGCACGTTCCGCTTCACCGAGGAGGCGCGGCGCGCGCCCTTCACTCAGCTCCTGGACCAGACCGACCTGTTCCAGCAGTTCTCCTCCCTCCGGGACGGCGAGCGCCACGGGTGGCCCTTCTTCTGGACGGCCAACCTCAGCGCGCCGATCGAGGTCTTCCTCGCCGTGGGGGGCTTCGACGAGGTCAACTTCGACCAGCCCCTCTGCGAGGGCCTCGACCTGGGCCTGCGCCTCGAGCAGCAGGGGGTGGGCGTGGTGCACCGGGCCGACTGCGTCGCGCACCACGACCACGGCATCACCGTGGAGAGCTACTTCGAGCGCGCCTTCCAGCTCGGCCGCTACCAGCTCCGGCTCGGCAAGAAGGTCGGTGCCCCCGACGTCTTCTTCGAGGAGGGCACGGTGACCGCCGACGGGCTGCGCCCCGACCTCGTGGACCTGCTCGAGGAGCAGCGAGCCGGCTCGGAGGCGATCGTCGAGGAGCTGCAGCGCCTCGAGGCGGGGGGCGAGATCGAGCGCTTCACCCCCGAGCAGGCCGCCGAGGTCAGCGCGGCGGTGTCCCAGGCGATCCAGTACCCGCGGCTGTGCGGCCTCTACTTCGAGCACACGGGCGTGGACGTCCGTCAGGTGAGCCGCGAGGGCGCCCCGGCGGGCACGACGGTCAGCGTGATCGCGGTCTCCTGCAACGCGCTCTCCAACACCCAGCGCTGCATCGAGTCCCTGCGGCGCGCCGCCGACCCGCGGTACCCCCAGGAGATCCTCATCGTCGACAACGGCTCCACGGACGGGAGCGCGGAGTGGCTGGAGGCTCAGGACGACATCCGGCTGATCCGGAACCCGTACAACTTCGGCGCCCCGCGGGCCCGGAACCAGGCGATCCGTGAGGCCACCGGCGACTGGGTGGCGTTCCTGGACAACGACGTCTTCGTCCCCGAGGGCTGGCTCGACCGCGCCCTCTACCACGGCGCCGTGGACCCCGGCGTGGGGTCGATCCCCCTGTGCGCGAACCGTGCCTCGAAGCACCAGGTGGTCGAGTACCACGGCTCCGACTCGCAGGACGAGCTCCAGCGCTTCGCGGACCAGCACTTCGCGTCGGCGCCCCGGCGCGGGATGGACTCCGTGCTCTTCACCTCCCTCGGGGTCCTCGTGCGCGCCGAGGCCCTCGAGCGCATCGGCGGCTTCGACGAGGCCTTCTCGCCCTGGGGCTTCGAGGACGACGACATCGCGCTCCGCGTCCGGCTCTCCGGCTGGAGGAACCGGGTGGCCCGAGACACGTTCGTCTACCACGCCTTCTACGACGGGCCGGCCAAGGTGGAGCGGCACAACGGGTGGATGGAGCAGAACTGGCGCGCCTTCCTGGACAAGTGGTGCCCCGCAGCCGCGGGCTCCCCGCTCTTCGACTACTCCCGGGTGCGGCTCCCGCAGCTGGGGGAGGCCACCGAGGCGCAGCTGCGCTTCGACCTGCCCGCCGCGGACGCCGCGCCCCCGACCTGGCCGGGCGCCGAGCACCCCGCGCAGCCGACCCTGAAACGGGCGGTCCCCGCGGCCTCCTCCGCCGCGTCCATGGGGGAGGACCCCTCCCGGACCACGTCGGCCAGCGCCGCGCAGCCCTCCACGGGTTCGACCCACGCAGGCTCGAACCAGACTGGGTCGACCGACACCGGTCCGGCCCACACCGGCCCGGCCCACACCGGCCCGGCGGCAGCCGGCGCGGCCCGGGACGGCGTCGTCGTCGTGGGCGCCACCGAGGCGGCCATCGAGGCTGCCCGTGAGCTGCTCGGCGGGGTCGCCACGGAGGGTGCCGCGGACGGCGGCCAGGGGGTGCCCGAGGCCGTCGCCATCAGCGAGTTCCTCCTGAGCGCGACCCTGACCGCGGGCACGCCCCTGGGCCGGCTTCAGCAGCGCTTCAACGTCGCCGAGGGCCCCGTGGACTTCACGGTCGAGGGGGTGCTGCGCGAGCGCATGGACGGCGTCGCGGCGGCCGGACCCCTCCCCGCCGACCCGCGGCTCTGCACCACCCTGCCCGCCTGGCGTCCGTCCCTCGGGACCGCGCGCTTCGTCTGCGTCTTCGACGACCCGGCGGCGGCGGCGGACGAGACCCTGCGGACCCTCGTGCGGGTCCCCGAGTACGGCGGCGTCGCCCTCGACTTCGACGGCGCCGCGGAGCTCTGGCGGAGCATGTACCGACGCGTCCTGGAGGAGCACGCCGCGGAGGGGGAGTGGCTGTTCATCCACGTGGACCAGCTCCGCACCGCCGAGGGCCGCGAGCGGCTCGAGGCGTTCACGGGCCGGCCCCTCCAGCCGTCGCCCCTGCGCGCGGTCCCCGGCGCCGCCCACGTGCCCGGCCCCGTGCGTCCGGCGGTGGCCGAGACCTACCGCGCGCTCTGCGCGCGCGCCGGGTACGGCGAGGCGGCCCAGGAGCCGACGAGCCCCACGGCGCCCCTCGCCGCCGGGGGCAACGGGATCGAGATCAGCGTGGTCGTGACCGGGACGGAGGACCGCGACGCCCTGCGCCGCTGCGTCGCCGCCCTGGGCGAGCAGTCGGCCGCCGGCCGCTTCGAGGTCGTCGTCGTGAGCGGCGTGGAGCGGGACGAGCCGCTCGCCAGCGAGCTCGGCGCGTGGGCGCCGACCCTGGACGCCCGGCTCGTGGCCACCCAGGACCTCGCCGCCCCCGCGGCCCGGAACGCAGGCCTCCAGGCGGCGAGCGCGGACCTCGTGCTCCTCCTGGACGGGGACTGCGTCCCGGCGCCGGACCTCGTGGAGCGGCACCTGGTCGCCCACGGCGAGACCGGCCCCGACCGGGCCGTGGTCGGCGCCGTCGCCCCCGCGGCCTCGGGCGGCACCGGCGCCCTGGTGCGAGCCCTCGCGGGCGCGGGCACCGGGCACCTGCCCGCTCCCCTCGACCCCACGCGCCTGCACGACTGGACCGCGTTCCACGGCTGCAACGTCAGCCTCTCCCGGGAGGCGCTCCTTTCGGTCGGGGGCTTCGCCGAGGGCGAGACCTTCGCCGCGGCGGCCGACCTCGAGGTCGGCTTCCGGCTCCAGGACCAGGCGGGCGTGCGCGTGGTCCACCGCGAGGAAGCGCGGGTCGAGCACCGCCGCGGCTGGACCTTCGAGGCCCTCCGCCAGTGGACCCGGGACCGCGCGGCGGCCGAGCTCCAGCTCATGGCGGTCCACCCGGCCGCCGGGCGGCACCGCGACTGGCGGGAGCGCGTGACCCACACGGCGACGCTCCACGACCAGCTGATCGTGCAGACCCTGCCGGACCGCGCGCGGGCCGAGGCCTTCGCGGCCGAGCTGAGCCGGGTCGACCTCGGGGCCTTCGAGCGCACCGGCGCGGAGGGCGTCGAGCTGGCGACGGCCATGGAGCACCAGCTGCGCGAGTACGTCACCGAGCTGGCGCACCTGTGGCGGGCCGAGGGGGAGCTCTCGGCGATGCGCTCCCTGGGCGTCGAGGTGGTCGAGGAGCTGATCGCGGCGCCCGCCGGCGACCTGGCCCGCGAGCTCGTCGAGCGAGCGGCCGCCACCGGCGCGGCGGCGACCGCGCCCCGGGTCGCCTGACCTAGGCGTACGAGGCCCGGAGCTCCGCCCGGAGGCGGCCGAGGGCGTGCCGCTGGACGGCGCGCTGCCGGGCCGCGTGGCCCAGCTCCTCACGGCGGCGGGGGCAGTCGAGCCCGTCGAGGGCGGCCACCACCGCGTCCACGTCGCCGGGGGGCACGAAGGTCGCGGCCTCCTCGCCGACGAGCGAGGCCACCGGGCCCGGGTCGGCGACGACCGCGGGCCGCCCGCAGGCCAGCGCCTCCACCAGGCTGACGGGGACGAGCTCACCGGGGCACTGCAGGGCGAACACGTCGATGCGCCCGAAGAAGCCCGGGGCGTCGAGGACCCGCCGGCGCACGTGCAGCGTCGGCTCCTCCTTCGAGCGCGCCTTGAGCGCCTCGTAGCGGGGCCCGTCCCCGACCAGCAGCAGCGCCGTGGGGCGGCCGCTGGCGTCCCGCCGCCTCACGGCCTCGATGAGCACCTCCGGGTCCTTGTCCTGGTCGGCGCGCATGAGGGAGCCGACGACGAGGGCGCCGGGGTCCTCGAGCCGGACGGCTCGCCAGGTGCCCTCGGAGGTCTGCGGGTGGAACCGCTGCACGTCCACGGAGGCGAGGCGGACCTCGGGGGTGGGGCCGAGCTCGGCCCACGGGCCCTGGAGAGCGGGCGTGGGGACGAAGAGCTCGTCGGCGGCGGCGAGGGCGCGGCGCAGCCTCCAGCGCTTCAGCAGGCCGCCCTCGGGCGGCGGCTCGAAGAGGGTGGCGAGCAGCCTCGGGCCGCCGGGGGCCCGCCGCGCCGCGGCCGCCAGCGCGAGGTCCCGCGCGGTGTACGCGTGCACGGCGCGGGCCCCGCGGGAGGCCACGAGGTCCGCGAGGCGGCGGGCCCGGGCGCCGACCCGCGCGCCCGTGAGGCCGAGGAAGTGGACCGGCGTGGCGGGCGCCATGAAGTCCCCGTCGGTGTCCAGCGGCCGCTCCGTGAGCAGGAGCTCGTCCGTGGCGCCGTCCATGCGCTCGTGCCGCACGAGGTCGATCACCGAGCGCTGGAGCCCACCGACCCCCTGGTGGGGGAGGAGGTGCAGGACGCGGACGCTGGCGAGGGCCTCGGGCATGGGGTCTTCTCGCACGCACCCGCTCGCGGTTCACCCCTGAATCGACGCGGAGCTCACAGCGCCCCGAGGCGCCGCAGCTCGTCGGCGAGGAACGCCGCCAGGCGGGCGGCCCCCTCGTCCGTCAGGTGCACGTTGGCCGAGAACACGCCCTGGGCGCCGGCGCGCTCGACCTCCTCCCGGGCGGCCGCCTCCAGGTACGCGCCCGCCTCCACGAGCGGCGCCTCCATGGCCGCCGCGACCTCTCGGACCACGTCGGTCATCCGGCGGTGGGCGCGGAGCCGGAGCGCCCCGTCGAGGAGCCGGTCGGACCCGGGGTCGTCCGACCAGATGCCCTGGGTGACGAGGACCGGGAGGGCGCCGTGGGCCCGCGCCATGGCGACCATGGAGACGAGGTTCCGCCGGAAGCTCTCGAACCCCTGGTCGGGGAGGGGACCCTCCACCTCCGGGGCCTGGAAGCGCGCGAGGCGCTCCCCCGCGGGCCCGTCCGGCAGGCGCTTGGACTGGTAGCCGAGGTCCGCGCGCTGGTCGAGGTGGTCCGTGAGGTACCGCCGCCAGACCAGGTAGAGGACGCTCCGCTCCAGGGTGCTCTCGAGCGGTGAGGGGCGGAACGTGGGCCAGACCCGGCGGTAGTGCGCGTTGTCCGCCGCGGGGTCGGGCCACAGGGCGCTCTCCGCGTCGTTGGTGGCGAGGTAGAAGAGCACCACGTCGGGGTCCATGGGCAGCACGCGGAAGGCG
>JASFWR010000413.1:0-3200 GCA_050049155.1 Planctomycetota bacterium
CAGGCCGAGCTCGAGGGTGTTCGCCAGCCCGCGCTGCTGGCGCCCCGCGGGGAACCGCCGGGAGCGGGGCCCGGCCGCGCACCACAGCCACTCCTCGAAGGTGGGCAGCCGCATGCCGCGGCGCGCTGCGGCCTCGCCGGCCTCCGCCAGGGTCATGCCCACGGCGGGGGCCTCCAGGATCCAGGACTCGGGCGGCGCCGCGCCCACCTGGCGCGCGGCGAAGGAGGCGAAGCTGCCGGGCCGGGGGTCCTCCTCGCCGAAGAGCTCCGCCCACAGGGCCTCGGTCACCTCGAACCGGTCCACGAGGAGGTCCACGTCGACCCCCACGTCGATGTCGAGGGCGGTGCGTCCCGCCGGCACGAAGGCCAGCCGCTCGAGGGAGCGCACCACCGCGGCCGCGGCCGGGTCCAGGGGGGTCGCCCCCGGCGGCTCACCGCAGCCCGCCCCGCCGAGGACCAGGAGGACCGGGGCCAGGAGCGCCCGCGCACGGCGCGCCCCCAACGGGACGACGCCCCGCGGCGCATTGCGCGCGGGGCGTCGTCGGGAGGTCGGGGCGAGGTCGGCCACGTTCGGCGAGGCGGCCGGAGGACGCGCTCACCCCGGGGTCACCCCGTGGAGCGGCGGGTCCGGGTCGCGCGGTCCGTCGTCCGGATCAGTCCGTCGGGTCCGAGACGAAGATCTCGACGCGGCGGTTCATGCGCTTGGCGTCGGCGGAGTCGTTGGGCCGCACCGGCTTGTGGGAGCCGAAGCCCATGACCACCACCTCGCTCCCGCGGATGCGCGAGTTGCCGATGAGGTACGCCGCGACGGAGACGGCGCGCTCGGCGGACAGCTGCAGGTTCCCGTTCGGGAAGCGCTTCAGGGTCGCCGGCTTCTTCACGGGGTCCGAGTCGGTGTGGCCGCGCACGAAGATGTCCCCGTGCGGCGTCGCCGAGATCTCGGCGGCGATGCCCGCGAGGGCGTCGATGCCGTCGTCCCCGAGGGTCGCGGAGCCGGAGTCGAACAGGATCCGGTCCTGGATCATCAGCAGGTAGCCGCCGTCGAGCTCGAAGCGCTCGATGTCCCCCATCGGCCCCTCCATCTCGTCGATGAGGCGCCCGAGGTCGTCGATGCGCTTGGTGAGCGAGGTGTCCGCGCTGGCGTTGATGAGGCTCGCCTTGCGCTCCTTGGCGAGCCGGTCGGTCAGGCGGGCGTTCTCCATCTGGAGGTCGGCCAGGGTGCGCTGCAGGTCGAAGACCTGGTTCTCGTACTCCTTGGCGACCTGACGCGTCTGCTGGATCTCCTGCGGCGACGCGCAGGAGGTGACGGCGACCGCCGTCAGCAGGGCGCCGGCGGCCAGGGCGGCGCGGCGGGAAGTGGAACGGACCTGGGTGCGGGCGCCTCGGCGCCCCGGCTGGTTGGCGTGGAACATGGGTGCGTGGTTCATCTGTTCAGCGGAGGCCGCGCCGCGCTGGCGCGGTGCGACCAGGCTGGACGCCCGGCGCTCGGCTCGCGGGAGGGACCCCCGCGGAGCGTCGCCGGACGACCCCCTCGGGAATGAACGTACCGATCCGAGGGGGCGGATCGAAGCGCGGGCCGCGGGATCTGCCAGGGAATTCCGCGGCCCTCCGGGGGCCGCGCGGGGTCGCCCGAGGGGCCCCGCGGGCAGGGCGCAGGGGTCCGGGAAGGGCCTCGGACGCCCGGCTCCGGGCCCTGGCGGGTACGGCCCGCGGGCCCCACGGGTGGACTCGGCGGGTGGACCCAGGCGGTGGACCCAGCCGGTGGACTCAGCCGGCGGGCTCCCCGTCCTCGGGGTCGGGGTCCACGTGGCTGTCCTCCTCCGCGAACTCCTCCACGGCCGGCATGACCAGCTCGCGGAACAGGATGATCACCGTGGCCGCCAGGGGCACGGCGATCAGGAAGCCGAACAGCCCCAGGGCCGAGCCCCCGACGAAGACGGCCACGAGGATGACCACGGGGTGCAGGCCGAGGGTGTCCCCGAGGATCTTGGGGATGAGGACGTAGCCCTCCACCGCCTCGGCCACGGCGTAGACGGGGGCGATCCAGAGGGCCGCCTCGAGGGGCTCCATGCGCTGGAGCCCGACGAAGAACGCCAGCACGAAGCCCAGGGTCGGGCCCGCGAAGGGGATCAGGGCCATGAAGCCGCTGAGCATCCCGAGCAGGAACGGGTGCGGCACCCCGGCGACCATGAGGCCGACGGTGATGAGCGCGCCCTTGAGGAAGCAGATCAGCAGGCGCCCGCGGAAGAAGTTCGCCAGGACGGCGCCGATCTCCTCCGCGATGCGCGTCACCCGCTCGCGCTCCTTCTTGGGGATGTGCGTGTGGACGAACCCGTGGATCCGCTCCAGTTCGAAGAGCAGGAAGTAGGTGTAGACGGGCAGCAGGGTGAGGAACCCGAAGATGCTGAAGGCGCTGCCGAAGATCCCGGTCAGCACCGCCAGCAGCCACGCCAGGAGCGCCGCCGAGCCGCCGTCGCGCTCCACGCGAGCGGTGAACTCCGCGGACCACGAGCGCAGGAGCTTGCGGAGCGTCGGGCCGTCGCCCTCCCCCGCCGTGCTCCTGGGATCAGGTCCGGCTCGGCCGCCAGCGTCGCCGTCGACCGCGAGGGGCGCCAGCTCCGAAGGGAGGTCGGTGTGGGAGGGCGCGCCGCCCGGGTCCGCCTGACCCGGGGCGCGCGGCTCGTCCTCGCCGAACATGTCGTGCAGCCAGTCCGACGCTCCCTCGAGGACGCTGTCGATGCGCTCCTCGGCCACGGCGAAGGGGTCGTGGCCGGAGCGGCTCTCCGCGATCAGCCGCTCGCAGGCCTGCTGCGCCTGGAACGTGAGCCCGATCAGGGTGATCGTCACGACCGCGGCGAACACCGAGAAGATGACGTTCACGGCCGCGCGGCGCCCCAGGCCGCGCTGCTCCAACCCCCTCACGCTCGGCCGGAGGATGTACGCCAGGAGGTAGCCGAGGATGAGCGGGTTGAGCACCCCGCGGACGCTCCACCCTCCCCAGAGCAGCAGGGCTGCCACCGCGGCCAGCCCGACGTTGCGCTTGGTCTTGTCGAGCCGCTCGAGCATCAGGCGGCCCCGGGGTCGTCGACGGGCCCGCGCGGGTGCGCGCCGAGCTCGACGGGCAGGGTCGGGCGGTAGGAGTGCACGAAGGCCTCCTCGAAGTCGTAGCCGTCCTTGAAGTCGTCGATCGTGTCGGTCTCC
>JASFWR010000414.1:0-3181 GCA_050049155.1 Planctomycetota bacterium
CGAGCTCGCGAACACGACCCTCGAACGCCTGGGCTACCGCACGCTCCGCGGCTCCTCCAGCCGCTATGGCGTTCGAGCCCTCAAGGCCATGCGCGAGATGCTCCGCGGCGGCGGAGCCGTCGCGATCACCCCGGATGGTCCTCGCGGTCCCATGCACCGGGTGAACCGCGGGGCCGCCTTCCTCGCCCGTGACTCGGGGCTGCCCGTCGTTCCCTTCGGCTTCGCGGCAGCGAGCGCGGCGCGGCTTCATTCCTGGGACCGCTTCACCCTCCCGCTCCCCTTCAGTCGGGTGCAGGTCGTCATCGGGGCGCCCATTCGGGTGGATGCGAGCGCCAGTGACGAGGACCTCAGGGCCGTCAGCGAGGGCATCGGCGAAGCCCTGGTGGCGACGGAGGTCGAGGCAGCGCAGCTCCTCGGGGTGGAGGTGGACTGGTGATCCGCATCGGCCCCGCAGGATGGACGCACCCCGGGCTGGAGCGCGCGTGGCCGCTGAAGCGCGGCGTGGACTTCGAGCCCCTGAGCTTCCTCGGGCAGTTCTTCGGGGCAGTGGAGGTCGATGTGACGGCCCACGTCCTCCCCAGGGAGGAGCACATCGTGCGCTGGGCGGCGGCGCTCCAGGATCGACCGCGCACGCGACTCCTCGTGCGCGTACCGTCCACCGTGCTGGAGCTCGCTCGGTCCCCTGCGGAGCGCACCGCCGATGCGGAGCGGTTCCGCGACTCCATCGCACCGCTCCTGCGCCGGGAGAAGCTCGGGGGGCTCGTGGCCACGCTCCCCGACACCACGCTCTTCGGACCCTCCGAGGCCCGCGCCCTGGGGGACCTGGCGCGGATCCTGGCGCCTGCGCCACTCATCCTCGCCGCGGGGCACCGCTCCTGGTACGAGCGCCGGGCCCTCGACGTGCTGGCCGGCGCGGGCTGGTCCCTCGCCCATCTCGAAGAGGACGACCGCTGGGACGCCCCGCCCAGGCGTCACCGGGCCACGGGACCGGTGGGCATGCTGCGCCTCCGCGGCCAGACGCCCTTCGACCCGGCGAGGATCGGCGGCGCGGCGCGACGCGCGCGGGAGATCGCGGGGGACGTGGAGGACCTCTACGTCATCGCGGACAACGCCTCCCATCCCGGCGCGGCGCCCGCCAGCGCCCTCGCGGCCGCGCTCGAGGTGAAGTTCGTGCTCGCGGGAGAGCGGCCGGTCCCGGGCTGGAGGAGGATCATCGAGGTCTTCCCGCACCTCGAGCCGCTGCTCGAGCTCGAGGGCGAGTAAGGTCCGCCGCGACGACATGACGGACCCGAAGCAGCCCGAAGGGACCCGCCAGGAGCGGAGGTTCCTCACCTATCCCGAGGAGCCTGGCCGCCGGATCGGCGTCCGGGTCGAGGTCGCCCCCTCCTCCGAGGGGCTCGTCGGGGGCGGGGCCCGCCCTGTCGCGGTCCTCGTCCACGGCTTCAAGGGTTTCATGGACTGGGGGTTCTTCCCTCACCTGAGCCGCAGGCTCGCCGCCGCGGGGTTCGTGGCCGTCTCCATGAACACCTCGGGGTCCGGCGTGGGCGACGACCCGCTCGTGATGGATGACGACGAGGCGTTCTTCAACGACTCCTACTCCCGCCAGCTGGAGGACATGGCGAGGGTGCGCGAGTTCGCGCGCGGGCTCCCCGGGGTCGACGCCGAGCGGGAGGTGCTGATGGGCCACAGTCGAGGCGGGGGGATGGCGGTGATCTCGGCGTCGGAGCGTGCCCCTGCGGCCCTGGTGACCTGGGCCGCCATCGCGGACGCGGACCGGTTCGACGAGGGCATGAAGGCCCGCTGGCGAGCGGATGGGCACCTGGAGGTCCCCAATGCGCGGACGGGTCAGGTCCACAGGATGGGCCTCGCGGGTCTAGAGGACTTCGAGCGGAACCGAGCTCGGCTCGACATCGGCGCCGCAGCCGACCGCCTCGCGGCCCCGTTCCTCGCGGTCCACGGGCTCGAGGACGCGACGGTCACCTATGACGCCGCGGTGACGCTCAGCGAGAGAGCGGTGCGCGGCGAGGCGCTCCTGATCGAAGGCGCCGACCATGGATTCGGGGCCACGCACCCGCTGGAGTCCCCAGGCTCCATCGAGACCCTCGAGGTCGCCGTCGACAGCACGGTGACGTTCGCGCTCCAGCACACGCTCACGCACTAGCGCCCCGCAGGGAGACCGAGGGCCGACTCGCCGGGTTCGGGGGTCGTCCCCGGGTTGGAGGCGACCTAGGATCGCGCCGTGCTCCCCCTCCTCCTCGCCCTGACTGCTCCTCTGGTCCAGGACTGGACCCCGCCGCCTCCTCCGCCCACGGTGCCGACCCTGGCGATGGCGCAGCCCCGCTTCGCGCCGTTCAGCCTTCCGGAGAAGCTCCGGGTCGTGACGTCCGTCGTGGAGCTCCAGCCGCTAGCGGGCGTGCTCGCAGATCAACTCGCCGACCGGACCGGGCTGGAGGTGAAGACGGCGCCCGGACCTGCGCGCTCCGGGGACGTGGTCCTGACCCTGGGCTACACGGCGGAGGCGGTCGGGGAGAGCCCCGAGGCCCTGTCCATCGAGGTCTTCGAGGACCACGTCGCCCTCTCGGGGCGCACGGAGGCGGGCGTGGCCCGTGCGGCGGCCCGCCTGCTGCAGCGCCTGACGCCCACGGAGGGCGGCGGCTGGGTGCTGCCGCCCTTCCGGCTGGACGACGCTCCGCGCTTCCGGTGGCGCGGGGTACGGCTCGAGGGCCTCCCTTCGGAGGACGACGGGCGCCGTCTCCTGGAGCTCCTCTTCCTCGGCTCGTTCAACGTCCTGGTGCTGGAGGCGCCGCCGACCGACGCCCGCGCGGCCCTCGCTCGCGCCCTCCAGCCCGTGGCCCTCGCCCACGGCGTGGACCTGGTCCTCGACCCCCCCGCAGGCCCCGGGGCCCCCGGGCTGCCCTTCGTCTCCTCCGGTGCGGACGCGGCCCCTGGCTCGTCCGGTCCCGTCCTGGTCTCGGGGCTCGGCGTGGCCGGGGCTCCTGCGGGGGCGATCGATCCGCTCCTGGCCGCCGGCCGCACGCTCATCGACGGGAGGAGCGGGGCGCTGCAGTTCGTGGGCGAGGGGACCCCCGCCCTCGGCCCACGGGAGCTCTACGCATGGAGTCCGCTCGCGCTCCTGGCCTCGGCGAAGGCGGACCTCGCCGAGGGCTCGGCCTCGCTGGTC
>JASFWR010000095.1:0-10433 GCA_050049155.1 Planctomycetota bacterium
TGCCCATGGGCGCCCCGGTGGCCGGGTTGGCCACGTGGATCCCCGCGTCCGCGGACACGTCCGTGAAGGTCCCGTCCCCGTCGTTCCGGTAGAGGGTCGAGAACGTGCCCTCGTAGTTGAGGGGCGAGCCGTAGGCCGAGTCCTTGCCGTTCAGCGTGTAGCCGATGTCGGCGTCGATCTCCGGCGACCAGCGCACGTAGTGGCACACGAAGAGGTCAAGGTCGCCGTCCCCGTCCGCGTCGAAGAAGCCTGCGCTGGTG
Source organism: Planctomycetota bacterium (assembly GCA_050049155.1). Lineage (GTDB taxonomy): Bacteria > Planctomycetota > UBA1135 > UBA1135 > Saltatorellus. Next base: position 261 of record JASFWR010000095.1, read on the forward strand.
GTCCAGTCCTCGGGCGCGCCCCCGACGCCGGCCTCCTCGGTGACGTCCGTGAAGGTCCCGCCCTCGTTCCGGTACAGGCGGTTCCCGCCGACCCCCGTGAGGAAGACGTCCACGTCCCCGTCCCCGTCGTGGTCCCCGACCGCCACCCCCATGCCGTAGGGCGCTCCGCCGAGCCCGGACGCCTCGGTCACCTCCTCGAAGCGGCCCGCACCGTCGTTGCGGTACAGGGCGTTGCGCGCCCCAGCGCTCCCGAACGCGCCGCTGTCCACCAGCAGCAGGTCCTGGTCCCCGTCACCGTCGTAGTCGAGGAAGGCGGCGCCGCCGCCCATGGTCTCGGGCAGCAGCTTGAGCTCGCTGTCCGCGGCCGCGCCGTTGCGGTGCGTGAAGTCCAGCCCCGCCTCGGCGGTCACGTCGGTGAAGCGCACCGTGGGGAGCGTCTCCATCGGCGCCTCGAGATCCTCGATGGGGCCGACCTCCTTCTCGCGGACCTGCTCCTCCTCCTGCTCCTCACCGCTCAGCAGGATGAAGCCGACCACCGCCGCGGCGATCACCGCGATCACCATCGCCGACGCTCTGAATGCCCGGCCGATGACCGCGTCGTCCTCGGGGACGAACTGCTCCTCCGGTTGCTCCTGTTCGCTCAACGCTCCTGAACCTCGCCGTCCATGCCCGGTGCGCCGTCACGGTGGAGGTCGTAGATGACCACCGCCTCGGCTGCCACGTCCGCGGCAGGATAGCGCTTGCGGGCCGCGGCGATGGCGCGGTCTGCGGCGTTGTCGTCGGGCTTGTAGCGAGCGTGCAGGTCGCCGTGGTGGCCGGAGCGCTCCTCGTCGCCCAGGTCCGCGTACACCAGCTCCAGGTTGTAGTGGGCGGCGGCGTTCTCCGGGTCGAGCTCCAGGGCGGCCTCCAGCCAGCCGGCGGCCTCCCGCAGCATCTGCTCCCGGGCCTCACGGCGGCGGTCGCCGCGCTCCTGGCGCGCCCGCTGGTAGACGGTGTTCCCGAGCTCCACCAGCAGGCGGTAGTCCTTCGAGAAGTCGAAGCCACGGCCCTTCGCCTGGGCGAAGCCGCCCTCGACGATCTGCTCGAAGTTCGCGATGGCCGCGTCGAAGTTGCCGTTCTGCTTGTTCACCAGCCCCGTGAACCAGAGGACCGACCACTCCCGGGCGGGCGGGTCGAAGGCGGCGGCGCGCCGGAGCGCGTCGGGCGCCTCACGGGCCACGCGGCCCTCCCGCAGGTAGACCCGCGCCAGGTTGATGGGGCCGTCCGGGCGGCCGAGGGCCTCGACCTCCTTGAAGGCGGCCTCCGCCTGACGCAGCTGCCCCGTCCCCCGCTTGCGCAGGAGCCCGATGCCGTAGTCGTTCCAGCGCTGCCACTCGGGGATCGGCGGCGCCTCGGCGGTGACGGTCTCGCCCCCCACGATCGGGAAGGTGATCGAGTCGGTGGCCAGCTCGATGATCGGGAGGTCGTTGGAGTACGCCTCGTCGTCCATCACGAAGCGCATGTACTCCGTGTCGAACTTCCGGTACCGCAGGCGGGCCTCGAAGGTCACCGGACCGTCGGCGTCGGCGGGCACCTCGAAGCGGTAGTGGATCACGTCGGCGGCGCCCGGCGGGATCCCGTGGTTGTAGAGCGGCGTGAAGATGTCCTCGGCGTTGCGCCGGGCGACGCGGTAGCCGTCCCGGTCGAGCACGAAGGCGTTCAGGAAGTGCGACCAGGGGTCGACGCTCCCGTCGACGGGCTCCATGCCGCCGCTGCGCCCGATGGTCTCGCCGCCGTGCTCCGCCGCCACGTCCAGCCAGATCTGGTTGGAGTCGGCCGTGCCCTGGGTGAACTCGTGCCCCATCTTCACGGTCCGGACCACGACCTCCAGCAGGTAGGTCTTGCCCGGCTCGAGGGCGGGCACGCTGGGCCGCAGGGGCGCGACGAGCTCGCCGTCGATGGCGCCCTCCTCGCGGATGCCGAAGATGTCGAGGCGGAGCACGCCCTCGTTGAACTCGCGGTGTCGCGCCACCGCCGCGTCGGCCTGGGCCTGGGAGACGTGCCCGTACTCCACCGCGATCTGCGACACGGCCGTGTTCGCGGACGGGAAGAGGTGGTCGAGGGTCTTGGTGACGCCGCTGTCGTCCCGGATCCGCGCGCCGAAGTCGTCCGACTCCATGGTCGGCATGTGGCACTCGTTGCAGCTCTCCTCGGCGACGCCCGGGTAGTAGAAGCTGCTGACCCCGTGGCCGGACACGCCGGACAGGAGGAAGGAGTCGTAGTGGTTCTGGCCCCGGAGCCACTTGTAGCCGTTGAGCTCCTCGGGGAGGTGGACCTTGTGGCACGTGCCGCAGAACTCCGTGGTCTCGTGCAGCGGCTTCAGGAAGGTCTTCTTGTGGAACTCCGGCTTCGCCTTCACCAGCTGCTCGTTGACCCACCGGAGCAGGGGGTTGTCGGAGAACGTGAAGGGGTAGTGGATCGGCGTGTCGATCGTGTAGTCCGCGTTGCCGCGCGGGCTGTTGATCGCGCTGATGGAGTGGCAGACCGTGCAGGTGATCCCGGCGTGGGCCGTGGGGTCGTTCCGGATGTCGAAGTTCGGGTCGCTGAACTTGCCGCTGAAGAAGGGGACCACGTCGTGGCACCCGGCGCAGAAGCGCGAGGCGTTGACGTTCCCGTCCCGCTCCATCGAGAACTCGCGCGTCGCCACCACCGACGCGAGGTAGGGCTCGTTGTTGAACGAGGAGAGGTGGTGGGCGCTCGCCATCCAGCTCTCGTGCACGTCCTCGTGGCAGCGGACGCAGTACGTGTCGTTCTGCAGGATGTGCTCGGGGATGAAGTCCCCGGAGACCGTCCGCGCGAGGGAGGGGAAGAAGTACTTCGAGCCCTCCGGGTTCCCCACCTCGTCCCACTGGCGCGGATCCTGGACCTGGAGGATCAGCATCCCCCCCGCGAACACGCCGGCGACAGCCGCCCACCGGCCGCCCACCTTCCAGTTGATCTTGCGACCCGCGAGGCGGTGCAGCACGAAGAGCCACGCGCAGAACAGGGGCAGGAGCACGTGGCTCCAGTAGGCGATGGAGCGCACCGTCTCGTCGTTGACGACGATGACCCCCTCGATGCGCGTCAGCACGATCCCCGTCACGAGCAGCAGGATCGCCGCCCCGAAGAGCGCGTACCCCACGCGGACCGCCCTGCGGTTCCGCCGCCCCCGCGCCGCCCTCATGTGCGCCACGCCGAACACGATGACCGGCGTCACGATGAGCGTCCCCAGCACCAGGTGCAGCAGGAACATGTAGAGGTACGTCAGGTTCTCGAAGCTCTTGCCGCTCCACCAGCCGGCGACGCTCACGCTGACGAGGTAGACGGAGTTCACCGCGAGCAGCGCGAACAGTCCGAGGACCACCGCCAGCACCTTGTTCAGGCGCGGGCTGACGGCCGGGACGTAGGCCCTCCGGGCGGGCTTCGCGGTGTCGGACGGTTGGCTCAAGCGAGGATGGGGAGCGGTGGTTGAGGAGCTCGGGCCGCCCCGGGAAGCGGCGGCCCCCCGGAGTTCGTCCTATCGGCCTCCGGGGACGCGCCAGTGGATACGACGTTCCTCGCTCCGGGTGAGGATTTCCGAACCGAGTCCGGAGCCGTGACAGGCTGCCCCGCGACCTCCGGTCGTCCCCCCGGGCGGGCACCCGCGGGCGGGGGCTCGGAAGGGATGTGAGCGGCGCCCGCGGCCACCGCGCCTGGGCTCATAGATAGACACGCTCGACGTACTCACCCACCATCCGGTGGGTGTTGAAGCGGCCCGGGATGGTCGTCAGCGAGCGGCGCGCCCGCTCCATCCATCGCCGCGGCAGGCCCGAGGCGTCACGGTCGTAGAACTCGGGCACCAGCTCCTCCTCGAGGAGGCGCACGAGGGCGTCGGCGTCGTAGGCGTCCTGGCGGCGACGGCTCTCGAACTCGCTGCCGTCCCCGATGGCCCAGCCGTTCTCGCCGTCGAAGCCCTCCGGCCACCAGCCGTCGAGGATGGACGCGTTCAGCCCGCCGTGCAGGGGCGGCTTCATCCCGCTCGTCCCGCTGGCCTCGTTCGGACGGATCGGATTGTTCAGCCACACGTCGCAGCCGCTGGTGAGGATCCGCCCCACCTGCATGTCGTACTCCTCGAGGAGCGCGACGCGCCCGCGGAAGCCGGCCTTGCGCGCCTGGGCGTGGATGATCTGCGCGAGCTCCTGCCCCCCCTCGTCCCGGGGGTGGGCCTTGCCCGCGAACACGAGCTGCACCGGCCGCTCGGGGTCGCCGAGCAGCGCGGCCAGCCGCCTCGCCTCCTTGAAGATCAGCGGCGCGCGCTTGTAGGTGGCGAAGCGCCGGGCGAAGCCGAGGGTGAGAGCCTCCTCGTCGAAGGACCGGTACGCCTCGGCGACGGCGGCGGCGCCCTCCCCGCGGCGCTCGGCCTGCCGCGCGAGCCGCGCGCGGACGAAGTGGACGAGCTTGCTCCGCAGGGTGCGCCGGAGCTCCCAGAGCTCCTCGAGGGGGATCTTCGCCGCGCGCTTCCACGGGTCGTCCCCCGGCCCCATCCCGTTCCACCGCGGCTTGAGGTGGCGGCGGTAGAGGGCGTCCGCCTCCGGCGCGAGCCAGGTCCGCGCGTGGACCCCGTTCGTCACGTGGCCGATGGGCACGTCGTCGACCTCGTCGACGTCGTACACGCCCTTCCACATCTCCCGGCTCACGTGGCCGTGGAGCTCGGCGACGCCGTTGACGTTGCGGGCCGTGTTCAGGCCGAGGACCGTCATGCACACCGGCTCCTGGCGGTCGCCCGGCCGCTCCCGGCCCAGGTCCGCGAAGGCCTCCGCGCTCAGCCCGAGCTCCTTCAGGATGGGCCGCAGGTAGCGACCGACGTCCTTCGCCCCGTAGCGGTCGTGCCCCGCCGGGACCGGGGTGTGGGTCGTGAAGACCGTGCTCTGGCGCACCTTGTCGAGCGCCGCGTCGAAGGAGCGGCCCCGGGCCATGAGCGCGCGGACGCGCTCCACCGCCGCGAAGGCCGCGTGCCCCTCGTTCAGGTGCACGACGGAGGGCTTGAAGCGCATGGCCTCGAGCGCCCGGGCGCCGCCCACGCCGAGCAGGACCTGCTGCCGCAGCCGGAGGTCCGGGTCGCCCTTGTACAGGCCCTGGGTCAGCTCGCGGTGCGCGCGCGGCTCCCCCTCGAGGTCGGCGTCCAGCAGGTAGAGCGGCACGCGGCCGACCTGCTGCTTCCAGATCCTGGCGCGGACCGTCCGGCCGCCCATCGGGCACTCGATCTCCTTGCCCGTGTCCGTGAGCGGGAGGTCCGCGAAGTCGACCTCGGGGTAGAGCACCCGGGTGGACCCGTCCCCGCGCAGCTCCTGGATGTAGTAGCCGTGCCGGTACAGGAGCCCGACCCCCACGAACGGGACGCCGAGGTCGGACGCTGACTTGACGTGGTCGCCCGCGAGGACGCCGAGGCCGCCCGAGTACTGCTGCAGGCTCTCGTGGATCGCGAACTCGCTGCAGAAGTACGCCACCTTGAGGCCGGGGTGCTTGGGCGCGACCTTGCGCTCGAACCACGTCGTGGCGCCGTGGTAGTCCGCCGCCGCGCGCTCGGCGGCGTCCACCAGCGAGTTGAAGGCGTCGTCGGCGGCGCAGGCCTCCAGGCGCGCTGCGGGGACGCGCCGCAGCGTCTCCAGGGGCGCGTGCTGGGTCGCCTCCCACTGGAGCGGGTCCAGCGCCGCGAAGGCGGCCTGGGTGGTGGGGCACCACGTCCAGCGGAGGTCGAGGGCGAGCTTTTCGAGGCGCGCGGTGAGGCGCTTGACGGAGGCTTGGGTCTTCATCGATTCGCCAGCCGATCGGTGGCGTCAAGGAGTTCGTGGAGCCGACGGGCGCGGGCGGCGGACAGGTCGCCGCGGGACGCTCGCCACACCCAGTTCCGGGAGGGCGTTCCCGGTGTGTTCATGCGCGCCGCGCGCCCCAGCCCCAGGACGTCCTGGAGCTGGAAGAGCGCGGTGTGGGCCCGCGAGGCGCAGGCGGCGCGGATCATATCCATTCCCACGCTCGGGCCGTCCCCGCCGGTGGCGGCCCGGAACCGCCGGCGGGTCGCGGCGTCGAGGCCCCGCCACCACCCGGCGCAGGTGTCGTTGTCGTGGGTGGCGGGGTAGACCACGGAGCGCGCGTCGATGGCGTGGGGCGCGTGGAACGAGCCCGGCCCGAAGCCCCACTGGAGGACCCGCATGCCCGGCAGGTCGAAGCGCTCCCGCAGGGCGTGCACCTCGGGCGTGACCGAGCCCAGGTCCTCGGCGATCAGCGGCAGGCCGCCGAGCTCGTCCTCGATGGCCTCGAGGAGCTCCTCCCCGGGCGTCCGGGCCCAGACGCCCTCCCGGGCGGTCTCGGCGCCGGCGGGCACCTCCCAGGCGTTCCGGAAGCCGATGAAGTGGTCGATCCGGATCGCCTCGAAGAGCTCCATCTGGCGCCGCATGCGCGCCCGCCACCAGCCGAACCCTTCGGCGCGGTGGGCCCGCCAGTCGTAGTGCGGGTGGCCCCACAGCTGCCCGTCCTCGTTCATCGAGTCGGGCGGGCACCCGGTCAGGACCTTGGGGTTCCCCCGGCGGTCGAGGCGGAAGAGCTCCGGCCTGGAGGCCACGTCCACCGAGTCGAGGCCGACGAAGATCGGCGCGTCCCCCATCAGCAGCACGCCGCGCTCACGGGCGTGGTCGCGGAGGGCGCGCCACTGGAGGTCGAGCTGGAACTGCAGGAAGCGCGCCAGGTCGGCGTCGCCCTGCGCCTCGGCGAAGGGCTCCAGCCAGTGCGCCTCGCGCTCACAGAAGCGGTCGAAGGCGGCGCGCTGGCGGCGCCTCGCGCGCCACCGGTCGAAGGCCCGGGCGAGCCGCGGCTCCTTGAAGCGTCGCGCCGCGTCGTAGCGGGCCCGCCCGCCCCGCAGCGCGGCGGGCGCGGAGACGTCGCTCCGGTCCAGCAGGCCGTCGTCCGCGAGGCGCTCCAGCGAGAGGTACAGGGGCTCCGAGGCGAACGCCGAGCTCGATGCGTAGGGCGAGTTCCCCGGCCCGAGGGGCACCACGGGGAGCATCTGCCACCAGGTCACCCCGGCGCGCTCCAGCCACCCGACGAAGCGGTACGCCTCCGGCCCGAGGTCCCCCACGCCGTACCGCCCCGGGAGGGAGGCGAGCGGCATGAGCACGCCGGCGGCGCGCGGGAAGAGGCGGGTGAAGGACGCGGACATGCTCGTTCAGCGATCGCGGCGCCAGACGCGGCCGGCGATGGGCCCGACGTGGAGCGTGCCTGCTCCCTCGCCCTCCGCCGCGGGCGCCTCCCCGAAGACGGGCTGCCACGCGCCCTCCACGGCGGGAGCCGAGAAGCTGGCGGCCTCGGACCCGGCGTTGAGCGCGACGAGCATCACCTCGTCCCCGTGGCGCCGCTCGAAGACCCAGAGGTCCTGCTCGTCGTCGGCCACCAGCGTCCGGAAGGCCCCCACCCGCAGCGCGGCGTGGGCCCGCCGCAGCCCCACCGCCTCGCGGTAGAACGCGAGGTGGTCCTCCATGATGAAGTTCTGCTCCGGGTTGGCGTACGGCTCGAGGTCGCGCCAGAGCATCGGCTTGCGGTTCGTCGGGTCGTCCGCGCCCCACATCCCCACCTCGTCGCCGTAGTAGATCATCGGCGCCCCGACGTACGTCATCTGGGTCAGGGCCACGAGGCGCTGGCGCTGGAAGTGGACGTCGTGGGGACGCCCGCTGTCGTAGTCGTCGCGGCGCTGGACCTGGTTGCTCCGGTCGTACGGCCGGTCCCGGTTGAGGAGCATGGAGGCGATCCGGTCGGTGTCGTGGCTCCCCACCAGGTTCATGAGCGCGTAGGTCGCCTCGTCGGGGTAGGCGAGCCGGAGCTCCGCGAGACGCGCGTCGAGCGCCGAGACGGACAGCTTGCGCTCCAGGTTCCCGACCCAGGCGACGACGGGGTCGGCGAAGCGGTAGTTCATGACCGCGTCGAAGTGCTTGCCGCCGAGCCACTCGTCCGCGCGGTGCCAGATCTCCCCCGAGATGAACGCGTCGGGGTTGATGGACTTCACGAGCGCGCGCCACTCCTCCCAGAAGCCCGCCGGGAGCTCCATGGGCACGTCCAGCCGCCAGCCGTCGATGCCGTCCGCGGGGTCGCCGTCCCCGTCGGGGTCCATCCAGCGGCGCGTGACCGCGAACAGGTGCTCCTTCACCGCCTCGCTGGCGAGCCCGTCGCCCTCCTTGGCGAACACCGGGAGGTCCCCGAAGCCGGCCCAGCCCACGTACTCGAACGGCTCCCAGGAGCGCACCTGGAACCAGTCGGCGTAGCGCGAGGCCTCGCGGTTCTCCTGCACGTCCTGGAAGGCCGGGTGGGCGACGCCCACGTGGTTGAAGACCGCGTCGAGCACCACCCGCAGGCCCTTGGACTTGCAGGTGCGCAGGAAGTCCAGGAAGAGCCGGTCCGAGGGCGTCCACGTCCAGGTGCTCGGGTCGAGCAGGTCCTCGTCCGCCACCGCGGCCGCGTAGTCCTCCCCGGCGCCCAGCCCGGTGTCCACGTGGCGGAAGTCCGTGGCGTTGTACTTGTGGGGCCCCGCGGCCTGGAAGATCGGGTTCAGGTAGATGGCCGTGACGCCCAGCTCCACCAGGTGGTCCAGCTGGTCCTCGATCCCCGCGAGGTCGCCGCCGTACATGCGCTGGTAGACGTAGTACTCCCAGAACGTCTGCCCGTCCGCGCCCTCCCACTCGGCGGGCTCGGTCCACTCGCTGGTCCACTCCCGCACCGGCTCGGGGTCGTTGGAGACGTCGCCGTTCCGGAAGCGCTCCGGGAAGATCTGGTACCAGACCGCGTGCTTCGCCCAGTCCGGGGTCTGGAGGACCGAGTGCGCCGCCGGGTCGTAACCGTGGACCCGCGGGTCGGCGACGCAGAGGGAGTCGGTCTCGAGGCCGAACGAGTAGCGGGCCGCCTCACCCGAGTCCTCCAGGTCCACCTCCCAGAACTGGAAGGGGTCGGGGGAGGGGACCGGCGACATGGGCCGCGCGCCGCGGCCCTCGACGAGGAGCAGCACCCCCGTCACGTCCCCGGCGAGGGTCCGGTAGCGCACGCGCCACCGGTCGTCCGGGAGCCGGTGGAGGTACAGCGGCTCGGCGGGGTCGTGGGTCAGGCCCTCGGTCCGGATGCCGCTGACGGTGGGACCGAGGTCGAGCCCGTCGGGCTGGCCGAGGGAGCCGAGCCGGAGCACGGAGTTGCTGGACTCGAAGCCGTCGTCCTCGGCCTCAGGGTTGGTGGGGTCGGGGAGCCAGTCGCGCCCGTCGAGGCAGAACTTGTAGCGATACGCCCCGCTCCGCAGGGTGACCTCGGCGCGCCAGCGCCCGTCCGCCGCGCGCTCCATGGGCGCCGCCTCGAGGTTCCAGCCGTTGAAGTCGCCGGCGAGGGCGACACGCTCGGCGTCGCGGTCCGAGGCCAGGGTGAACACCACGCGCCAGCGCCCCTCGCCGGCCTCCTCCTCCACCTCCACGGACTCGGGCAGGCGGCCCGCCTGGCCGAGGCCGATGTCGATCGACTCCATGGCCGACCACTCCCCTCGCTCGGGACCCCGACCGTCGGGCTCGCGGGTCACGGCCTGCTCCCCCTCGAAGCCGAGGACGAGGAGCGCCACGAGCAGGGCGCACAGGAGCAGCGTGGGGAGGAGCACGGCGGCGGGCGGGGCAGGGAGCGCGGCCGGCCCGGCGGGAGCGGGCGGCCGGGCGGCGGGAAGGGAGGGCGTCGCCCTCGGTTCATCGGCCGAAAAGCGGCCTCGGCGGCACTCCAGGCCCGAGAACTTGCGCTCGAGGGGCCACGGGAGGATCCGCGGCCCGGGGGTCCGCGAAGCCACCGCCGTGGAACCGACCCCGACCTCGCCCGACGGGACCCGCCCGGACCCGGACCAGGTGCGGAGCGACGCGCTCCGTGGGGTGTGGCGTTGGAGCGCAGGGCTGGCAGGGACCCTGGGCCTCCTGGCCCTCCTCGGGCCCCGACTCACGGGGGACCCCCTCTCGGCCCTGCTGCCCGGGGTCCCGGGGGCCGCGGCCCTGGCCCTCCACCTCGCGGGAGCCGCCCCCCGGCGGCGGCGCGCGGCGATGGTCCTGTGCACCGCGACCGCGGGCTTCCTGGCCCTGACCACCGTCTCCAGCCTGGGCGCGCTCCGGGATCTGGGGT
>JASFWR010000415.1:0-3137 GCA_050049155.1 Planctomycetota bacterium
GTTCCTCCACACCCCGGTGACCGCCGCCGACGGCGGCTTCGAGGGCTTCGGCATCGTGTACCTGGAGGCCGCGGCCGCCGGGACCGTGGCCATCGGGACCCTGGACTCGGGGGCGGAGGACGCCATCGTGGACGGCCGCTCGGGGCGCCTGGTGCCGCAGGAGGTGGGGGCGGTGGAGCAGGCCCTGCGCGCCGTCCTCGGGGACGACGACGAGCGGGCGCGGCTGGCCGAGGGCGCCCGGGCCCACGCGGTGGCGTCCTCCTGGGACGACAACGCCCGCAGGGTGCTGGAGCTCTACGCCGAGGCGCTGGGGGAGCGGGGCCGGTGAACGTCCTCTTCCTCTGCGAGATCCCCGACCCGGGGGTCGGCTCCAGCGTGCGGCAGATGTACGGGCTGGCGAGGGAGCTCAGGGCCCGCGGGCACCGCACCGCGGTGGTGGCCACCGTCCGGGACCCGGGCGACGCCACGCCCACGGTGATCGACGGCACCACCGTCTTCCGGATCCACTCCGACTACCCGCTCCGCTGGCGGGGCTGGGTGTCCCTGCGCAACCGCGCCATCGAGCGCCCCCTGGCCGCCGTGCTGGGGGAGTTCCGGCCGGACGTGGTCCACGCGCACCTGGTGCACACCCACCTCGGGTACCACTCCCTGACCATGGCCAGGCGGGCGGGCGCGGGGGTGGTGTTCACCTCCCACGACGCCATGACCTTCTGCTACCAGAAGCTCACCTGCTTCCACGGGGGCGAGGCCCACGGCGGGCAGCTCGACGACGTGGTGGCCCGCAGCAGCAAGTGCGTCCCGTGCCAGCGGCTGCGCTTCCGGCCCGGCCGGAACCGGCGCATCCGCGAGGTCCTCGAGCGGGACGTGGACCGGGTCACCGTGGTCTCCGACGAGCTGGGGCGCGTGATGCGCGCCAACGGGCTGCCGGTCCACCGGACGGTGCACAACGCCCTGGAGTTCGGCGCGCCGCCGGCGCCCGAGGCGGTCGAGGCCTTCCGGGCGCGCCACGGCCTGGACGGGAAGCGGGTGCTGGCCATCGGCGGCCGGCTCCACGAGCAGAAGGGCGTGGGCAAGCTGCTCGAGATGCTCGCGCTCCTGCGGCCGGAGTTCCCCGACGTGCGCCTCGTGGTCATGGGGCGACGGGAGATCTACGACGACGAGTTCCGCCCCCGGGCCGCCTCCCTCGGGGTGGAGGACCTGGTGGTGCCCACGGGCTGGCTCGGCCCCGACGAGCTGCCCCTGGCCTACGCCGCCGCGGACGTCTTCGTGACCCCGTCCCTCTGCTTCGACACCTTCGGCATCGTGAACCTGGAGGCCATGGAGCAGGGCCGCCCCGTGGTCGCCACCACCTTCGGCGGATCTCGGGAGGTGGTGGAGGACGGCGTCTCGGGCTTCATCGAGAATCCCTTCGACGTCGCCGCCTACGCGGAGCGGATCGCCGCCCTGCTCCGGGACGAGGGCCTCCGGGACCGCATGGGGGCGGCGGGCCGGGCGGCCCTGGTGGAACGCTTTTCCATGTCCCGGCTCGCCGACGAGTTCCTCGAGGAGTACCGGGTGGCGTCCGGGGCCCGCTGACGCGTCAGCAGGTCGCAGGGCTTCGCCCCGGTGCATCAACCTGGGAACAAGCCGCTGCTGGCGGCGAATCAAGCCGATACTCCATCGGAGGGAGTCCCTCCCACGGCTTCCCCCCGAGCGTCGTAGAATTCGGGGGGCCCTCCTTCCCGGGACGCTCCCTCCTGACCCTCAGGTTTCCGAATCGCGACCGCACGGCCCCCGCAGGGGCGCTACCGATGCAGAAGACACTCCTCACCTACGTCAAGCCGCACGTCCAAGAGGATCCGCTCTCGATGATCCTGGGCATCGGCTACCTCGGCGCGCAGATGGAGCGCGAGGGGCTGCCGATCGCGCTGCACGACGAGCGCATCGGGACCGACCAGGAGATGAAGGCGGCGATCGACGCCAACGACATCATCGGCTTCAGCGCGCTGACCCCGAACATCCGGCGCGCCATCGCGTGGGCGAAGTACGCGAAGGAGCAGGGCAAGACCACCATCATGGGCGGCCCGCACGCCTCGGTGGACCAGGGCGTCTTCCTCGACAGCGGGCACTTCGACTACGTGCTCAAGGGCGAGGCGGAGCACACCCTCCCGCAGCTCATCCGCGGCATCGAGGGCAACGACGACAAGGCGCTCCAGGAGGTCGCCGGGCTCGCGTCCATGCGGGACGGGGAGCTCTGGGTCGACAACCCCGCGCCGCCGCTGATCAAGAAGCTCGACGAGCTGCCGATCCCGGCCCGGCACCTGCTGCCGATGGAGTCGTACTTCAAGAACAACCCCGAGCACCTCTGCTACATCTTCACGACGCGTGGATGCCCCTTCAAGTGCATCTTCTGCCAGAAGGAGCTCACGGGGCGCGGCTTCCGGGTGCGCTCGACCGAGGCGATCGTCGACGAGCTCGAGCACATCATCAAGACCTACGACCCGGGCGTGATCCTCTTCGTCGATGAGATCCTCACGCTCAGGAAGAAGCGCATCCACGAGATGTGCGACGAGATCATCCGCCGCGGGCTGAAGTTCGAGTGGGTCGCGAACACGCGCGCCGACTGCGTGGACTACCCGCTGCTCAAGCACATGCACCGCGCCGGCTGCCGCCGGATCTACTACGGCTGGGAGTCGGGCTCCCAGCGGATGCTGGACGTGCTCAAGAAGGACCTCACCCCCGAGGTGATCGTCAACGCCGCGAAGATGACCCGCCGCGCGGGCATCTGGGCCAAGGTCTACCTGATCGTGGGCTCGCCCGGTGAGACCCCGCAGGACGTGGCGGAGACCGAGAAGGTCCTGCGCCTCGCCGGCCCGGACCTCATCCGGATCTCGGTGTTCAACCCGCTCATCGGCACGGAGTCCTGGGACAACTACCAGGCGTCGATCGACATCTCCGACCTCTCGGAGAACTACGTCTCCTCGAACCGCTCCGGCTACAAGCACGAGCACTTCAGCCAGATCGAGCTGGAGGAGCTGCGCAAGCGCATGGTCCGCTCCTATGAGCAGTGGTACTACTCCATGCCGCAGCGCCTGCGCCGGGTCTACGAGCGCGCGCTCTACTACATCGAGAACCCTCAGCACGGGCGCAAGCGCCTC
>JASFWR010000416.1:0-3135 GCA_050049155.1 Planctomycetota bacterium
CGGCATCCACGGAGGCCTCCTCGGAGGACTCGATCGAGGTCTCGATGCTGGGTTCGGACTGGGGCGCCAAGGCGGGTGCAGTGCGGGGTCGAGGAGGCCGCCGCGGAGGCGCGACGGGTCGACGAGCGGGGCGCGGACGCCCCTCTGCTCGTAGTAGGTACCGATCCGAGACCGGCCCGTTCAACACTTCGTCGCAGCCAGCGCCCACCGGGCCGCTGATCGGTGGGCGCACGCCCCCTCGGAACCGCCGAGAATCGCCCCGTGGCGGCCGTTGTCGGCCCTTTCGCCCCGCGCCGCGCAGCCCCCTGGAGCCGCGTTTTTTTCGGCGCGAAATCGCCCGCGCGGCGCGCTCGCGTCCCGTCGAGCGGGGCCCTCGGGACTCTCAGACCTCGTGCTCGCCGAGGTCCTCGTCGTACCCGAGTCGCTCCATGACCGCGCGCTCCGCGGCCCGCATGGCGGCGCGCTGCTCGGGCTCGTGGTCGTCGAACCCGACCAGGTGGAGCGCGCCGTGCACGACGTAGAGGGCCTGCTCCCGGCGCACCGTCACGCCGCGGGCCGCCGCGACCTCGCGGGCCCGCTCCACGCTGACGTAGATCTCCGCCTCGGGGCCGTGCTCCTCCCCGGGCCCGTCGTCCCTCAGGTCGAAGGTGATCACGTCGGTGCGCGAGGGGTCCCCGAGGAACTCCCCGTGCATGCGCGCGAGGGTGGCGTCGTCCACGAAGACGAGGTCCACCCTCAGCGCCGGCGCCTCGCCGTGCTCAAGCGCGGCGGCCAGGGCCGCGCGGGCCCCCGCCTCGTCCAGCTCCCCCTCCACCGGGGGCACGGCCCAGGCGACCGAGCGCTCGGTCACTCCCCGCTCCCGTGCGCCGGGCCCTGCCCCTCCGTCGCCGGCCCGCCGCGCTCGCGGCCGTCCCGGTCGTAGGCCCGCACGATCTGCGCCACGAGCGGGTGCCGGACCACGTCCGCCGCCTCGAACTCGATGAACCCGACGCCCTCGAAGCCCCGAAGGCGACGGGCGCCGTCCACCAGCCCGCTGCGCTGACCGCGGGGCAGGTCGTTCTGGGACGGGTCCCCGGTGACGACCATGCTCGACCCCTCGCCGAGGCGCGTGAGGAACATCTTCATCTGTGAGGCGGTCGTGTTCTGCCCCTCGTCCAGGATGACGAACGCGTTGGAGAGGGTCCGGCCGCGCATGTACGCCAGGGGCGCGATCTCGATGATGCCCGCCTCCTCCATGCGCGTGAGGTCGTCCGGCTCGATCATGTCCCGCAGGGCGTCGTAGATCGGACGGAGGTAGGGGTTGAGCTTCTGCTGCAGGTCCCCGGGGAGGAAGCCGAGGTGCTCGCCGGCCTCCACCACGGGGCGCGTGATGATGAGGCGCCGCACCTTCCCGCGACGCAGGCGCTGGACCGCCGCGGCGACCGCGAGGTAGGTCTTGCCGGTGCCGGCGGGCCCCAGGCCGAAGACCAGGTCGTTCTTCTCGATCGCCTCCACGTAGCGGCGCTGGTTCTCGCTGCGGGGCTCCACGGGCCGCGGGCGGAAGCGGACCACCGCCGGGCGCTGGCCGGACCGCCACTTGGAGCCGGCGGAGGAAGCGGAGCTCACCTCACGGCCGGGGCCGCGGCGCTCCCCGCCCGCCGGGGCGGTCTCCGCGGTGACGGGCGTGCGGTCGAGGAGGATGCCCTCGATCTCCCGGACGCTCAGGTCCCGCCCCTTCCGGGCCTTCCCGAGCAGGTGCTCGATGCGCTCCGAGGCCGCCCGGATCCCGTCGTCCGCGCCCTTGAGCCTGAGGTTCCCCGCCCGGGCGTAGATCTCGATGTCGAGGTCCTGGCGGAGGAGGCGCGCGTACCGGTCGTAGGGGCCGAGCACGAGGATGGCCTCCTCGTGGGAGCGGAGCGGGATCGTGAGTTCGGGCAAGGCGGGAGTCGGTCAGGTCGGCAGCTCGAACAGGAGCGGCCAGAGGAGGGCGACGAGAGGGGCCGAGAGCAGGAGGCTGTCCACGAGGTCCAGCATGCCGCCGGACGGGCCGAAGGTGGTGCCGGAGTCCTTCACCTGGGCGCGGCGCTTGAAGCGGCTCTCGAGGAGGTCCCCCGCCTGCGCCGTGACGTTGACCACGAGCCCGAGGGCGAGGCCGGAGGCGACCCCGAAGCGCGCCCCGTCGAGGACGCCGCCGAGGACGAAGAGGGCTCCCGCGGCCACCCCGAAGAGGAGCGAGGCCACGCAGCCGGCGACGGTCTTGTTCGGGCTCACGTTGGGGAACGGGCGGCGCTTCCCGATGAGGCTGCCCACGTAGTAGCCCGCGATGTCGCCGATCTTGGCGAGGACGAGGAACGCCGTGAGCCCGGCGGCCCCGCCGGCGGCGCGGATGGGGACGAGGGCGAGGAGCGGCAGCGCGATCACGAACACCAGCGCCAGGAACGCGGCGCCGCCGCCGGGGCTCGCCGTCAGGCTCCGCACCGAGAGCGCGCCGCGCACGACGAGCCCGAGGACGCCGCTGAACACGAGGATCAACCCGAACTCGTTCGAGAGCTGGTCCGGCGGCAAAGACGCCCCGCCGTCGGGCCCGGAGAGGAAGGCCTCCCAGGTCCCGTGGGCGCCGTAGCCGAGGGCCGCGACCGCGCCGGCGGTCGCCGCCGCCCCGCCGAAGATCCGCATCCGCGCGGCCTCGAGGATCGACCACAGGGAGAGCACCACCGCCAGGCCGAGGGTGTACAGGACCCCCGACGGGAGGGACGAGGCCCACAGCAGCCCGGCCACGGAGAGCGCGAGGGTGCCCCCCACCTTGGTGCGGAGGATGAGCTTGGCTCGCCTGGCCGCGGCCGCGTCCGCGACGCTCGCGCCCGGCTCGGTCGGCCCCCCGGGGGGCGGCGCCGCCGGGGTCAAGCGCCCCCCTCCCCGCGCTCGGTCGAGCCCTCGAGCTCGAGGACGTCCTCGAGCCCCTCGAGGTCCTGCGGGGTCGGGGCGGCGTCCGGCGGCAGCCCGCCGAACTTCCGCTTGCGGGCCGCGAACGCTCGCAGGGCCTCCTCGAACTGGGGCCGTCGGAAGTCGGGCCAGCAGTCCTCCGTGACGTAGAACTCGGCGTAGGACGCCTGCCACAGCAGGAAGTTCGACAGGCGCATCTCGCCCGCCGTACGG
>JASFWR010000417.1:0-3124 GCA_050049155.1 Planctomycetota bacterium
GTGGCGGAGAGGTACTCCGCCGTCCCGAGCCCCTCGCACACGGCCCCGACCATCCACGCGAGGTAGAGGATCAGCACCGCGATGAACATGGCGCGGATGCTGTTGATCGCGGCGCGGACGATCTCGCCAGGGCGGAGGCCCCGGAGCACGGCGATCAGGCTCGCGCTGATGAACCCGACGATCGCGCCGATCATCAGCGGCCGGTTGCCGCTGCCGGCGTAGAGGATGCCCGTGGCCGACTCCAGCAGGCTCCCGGCGTAGTCGTCGGCGAGGGCGACGCCGAGCAGGCCGTCCGCCTGCACCAGGAGGCCGATGTCGAGGGCGCCGACCCACACGATCATGCCCAGCACGGTGAGGAGGAAGAGCGCGAGGGGGACGAGCGCGGTGGAGGCGCGGGGGGTCGTCCCGTCGGCGGCCTCGAGCTCGGTGGCCGCCTTGCCCACCAGCGGGGTGGCGCCCTCACGCAGGACGAGTCCCCCCCGGGCGCGGCGCTCGGCGCGCAGCATGGGGCCGAAGTCGCGGCCGGAGATCACGTTCATCCCCACGAAGATCAGCGTGAACCAGCAGTAGAAGCGGTAGGGGAGCGTCTGGAGGAAGACCGCGTAGCCGTCCGCCGCGGCGAGGCCCGCGTCGGGGAGCTGGGCGCTGAAGGTGGACACCTCGAAGGCGATCCAGGTGGAGAGGATCGACACCCCCGCCACGGGCGCGGCGGTGCTGTCCACGATGTACGCGAGCTTCTCCCGCGCGACCTTGAAGCGGTCCGTCAGCGGGCGCATCGTCGAGCCCACGAGGATCGTGTTGGCGTAGTCGTCGAAGAAGATGGCGAGGCCCATCAGCCAGGTGGCCAGCTGGGTCTTGCGCGCGTCCCGGGCGAGGACCGCGATCCGGTTCATCACGCCGCGGATGCCACCGGCGCGGGTGATCACGCCGACCATGGCGAGCATGAACACGACGAAGAGGATGATCTCCGTGCGCGCGTTGTCCTTCAGCTCGCTCTTCAGGTAGACGGCGAAGGTGTCGGCGAGGCCGCCCCCCGCGGCGGCCAGGACGCCCGCTCCCTCGCCGCTCCGGATCAGGAACGCCCCCGCGAGGACGCCCATGAAGAGGGAGAGCACGGGCTTGCGGAACAGGACCGCCAGGAAGATGGCGACCAGCGGAGGTAGGAGCGAGCGCTGGGTGATCTTCAGGCGGGCCCCCGCGCTGGTGCCGAGGGGCTCGCCGCCGATGTTCGCCGTGAGCTCGCCGGCACCCTCCGTGAGCCGGAACTCGAAGTTCACCCCGTCCGGGGCCGGCTTCTTGAAGGCGGAGATCTCGATGTCCAGGTCCTCGTCCGCGACGATCGATCGCAGCCGCCTGACGATCGAGCTCCCGGCCGTCCGGTGCCAGGCCGGGTCGAAGGGCTCACCCTCGCGGAGGACCTCGGTCCGCAGCAGGGTCCCCCCGAGGCGAAGCGCTCGGCCGCTGCTGCCGTCCTCCCGGGTCACCTCGACGACCGCGGGGCTCTCGAGCACCTCCCGCCAGAGGGGGCGGCCGTCCCCGCCCTCGGTGGGGAGCTCGAGGAAGTCCCCCGCCTGCTTGGCGCCCAGCCCGCTGCGGCTGGCGCCGTCCGCCATGAAGAGGAAGGCCGCGAGCCCGACGAAGACGAGGAGGGAGGCTGCCCGGATCATGGACGCATCCTAGAAGGCGCTGGCGGGCGGAGCCAACGGCGCAGGGCCGGCTATGGGACCGCGCCGCTGAGATCGCCCCCCCGAACTGGTATGGTTCGCGTCCGCCCCGGGCGCCCTCCACATGTCCTCCCTCGCACGCACCGCTCTGGCCGTGGCTCTGGTGGCCGCGGCGCTGCCCGCCGCCGCCCTCGCGGCCCAGGGCCCCGACCAGGGCTCGCCGTTCGTGGACGCGCCGCTCCCCTTCGAGGCCATCAAGGCCCCGCCCGACTCGTCCTTCGACATCCTCGTGGCGTCCCTCGGGGTCTTCCTGCTCGTCCCCATCACCGGCGCGGCCTTCATGGCGCTCGCGCGGATCAGGAACCTGGAGGCGTCCCTGCGCGCGGACCTGAAGGACCTCCGGGGCGCGGTGGAGGCGGCGGGTGCGGCGCAGGCCGGCGCGGGCGACGGGGCGGACGTCGCGGCGGCGCTCGAGTCCCTGGCCCGCAGCCTCGAGGGCCGCGAGGCCGGCGCGGGGCACGGGGAGGCCGACCGGGTGGTCGCCGCGCTCGACGAGCTGCGGGCGGCCCACGACGCGAGCGCCCGGGAGATGGCCGACCGAGTGCAGGAGGCCCTCGCCGCCCTCGCGGCCCGCGGCGCCGGCGGCCCCTCGACGGGGGCGGCCGCGGCTTCACCCACGGCGGCCACGAGGGCTCACCTGGAGGCCCTCGGCTACACCGACGTCACCGTCGTCACGCCCGCCGAGGAGCTGACCGCCGACCGCCTCGCCGACGGGGCGGTGATCGTCGAGGCCCGGCGCGAGGGCGCGACGCACAAGGGCAAGGTGCTCTTCAAGGGCGGCGCGCCCGTCGAGGTCGAGCTCCAGAACGGCCACGGCATGTTCCCCTGAGCCCTCCCTCCGCCCGCTGATCCCGCGCCGCCGCCCGCCACCTCCATCGCTTCCAAGCACCCGCCTCCACCGCGACTCCCCGCAAGGCCCCGCCCCATGTCCGCTACCCCCACGCCCCTCGCCCGGATCGAAGACCTCAGCCAGCACGCCGGTGCCACCGTCGAGCTCCGGGGCTGGGTCCACAATCGGACCTCGAAGGGCAAGCTCCACTTCGTGATCCTCCGGGACGGCTCCGGCTTCGTTCAGTGCGTGCTGAAGAAGAACGTCGTCGGCGACGAGCTCTTCGAGGAGATCGGGAGGGCGAGCCAGGAGTCCAGCCTCTCCCTGCAGGGCGAGGTGCGGGCCGACGACCGCGCGCCCGGGGGCTACGAGATCTCCGTCGTCGGCGGCGAGGTGCACCAGGCCGCGACCGAGTACCCGATCACCCCGAAGGAGCACGGGGCGGACTTCCTCCTCTCCCGGCGCCACCTCTGGCTCCGCTCCAAGCGGCAGTGGGCCATCATCCGCATCCGGAGCGCCATCGAGTTCGCCCTGCGGCGCTTCTTCGACGAGCGCGGCTTCGTCTGCGTCG
>JASFWR010000096.1:0-10298 GCA_050049155.1 Planctomycetota bacterium
GTGCTGGCCCAGGCCCACGGCGACCGCTGGGTGCTGCAGCACCCGCCCGCGCCGCCCGCCGCCCAGGAGGAGGTGGACCGCTGGTTCGACCTCCCGTTCCAGCGGGAGTGGCACCCCGACCACACCGCGCGCGGGGGCATCGCGGCCCTCGAGCCGGTGCGGTGGAGCGTCAACACCCACCGCGGCTGCATGGCCGACTGCTCCTTCTGCTCGATCACCTTCCACCAGGGCCGGAGCATTCAGTCGCGGTCGGAGGAGTCGATCATGCGGGAGGTCACCGCCCTCGCCGAGCACCACGACTTCCGCGGCACCATCACGGACGTGGGCGGCCCCACCGCGAACATGTACGGGCTCGGGTGCAAGCTGCTCGAGAAGGGCGAGGCGTGCCTCGGGCGGGACTGCCTCACCCCGGAGCCGTGCCCCGCGCTCCGGCTGGACAAGACGAGCGAGGGCTACCGGCGGCTGCTGGCCACCGTCCGCGAGCACAAGGGCGTGAAGCACGCCTTCGTGTCCTCGGGCATCCGCTACGACATGCTCCGCGGCAAGGACGGCCGGATGCTGCCCCTGCACCACGACCTCGTGGAGAACCACGTGCCGGGGCGCATGAAGCTCGCGCCCGAGCACGCCTCCGCCGAGGTGCTGGAGGTGATGAACAAGCCCTCCTTCGACGTCTACGAGGAGTACGAGGAGGAGTACCGCTCCAAGTGCGAGGACATGGGCCGGGACCAGCACCTCGTGAACTACTTCATCGTCGGGCACCCCGGCACGACCATCGAGGCGGCGATCGAGCTCTTCGAGAAGCTGTTCCAGCGCAACTACTCGCCGGAACAGGTGCAGGAGTTCCTGCCGCTGCCCATGACGCGGGCCAACGTCCAGTACGTGTGCGGCGTGGACCCCATCACGCGCAAGGACGTCTACGTGCCCAAGCGCGAGCGGGAGCGGAAGATCCAGAAGGCGCTCGTGCGCTGGAAGGCGCCGGAGTCCTACCGCTTCGTGGTCGAGGGCCTCGAGGGCGCCGGGCGCCAGGACCTGCTGGCGCGCTTCAAGAACCACCCCGCCGTTCGCAGGGCCCAGGCCGAGGCGCGCCGCTCCCGCGGCAAGAAGCCCGGGCGGGCCGCCTCCATGGACCTGGACACCTGCGGCTGACCGCGCCGCGCACGTCCCTGCCCGCCGGTTCACCTGCCGGCCACCCTGCCGCCCACGAGCCATGATCACGCGCCGCCGCCTCGACCCGCTCCAGGTCCTCCGCGCCACCGCCGGCCCCCTGTCCATCGCGGCCCTCTACATGGTCGCCGTGGTCCTCTACGAGCAGGAGGCCGACGCGCCCCTGGACCTGCCGCTGTCGATCCCCGCCATGCTGGGTACGGCCATCTCCATCCTGCTCGGCTTCAAGACGAGCGCGGCCTACGACCGCTGGTGGGAGGCGCGCAAGGTCTGGGGGGGCATCGTGAACGACTCGCGGAGCTTCGGCCGGCAGGCGATCTCCTTCGTCCGCCCCCCGCGGTCGGAGGACGCCGGCGCGGGGCGGGAGCTGGTGGAGGTCCTCGTCCACCGGCAGGTCTTCTGGACCTACGCCCTCTCCCGCGCCCTCCGGCGGCAGGAGGTGCTGGTGGGCACCGAGGGCCTGCTGCCGCCCGAGGACCTCGCGTCCCTGGGGACCACGGAGAACGTGCCCAACGAGCTCCTGGACCTCCAGGCCCGCGACCTGCGCCGGGCGCTCGACGCCGGCTGGATCGACAGCTACCAGCACGTGACCATCGAGGGGAGCCTCACGCGCCTCACGGACCACATGGGCAAGTGCGAGCGCATCAAGAACACGGGGTTCCCGGCGCACTACGGCTACCTCGCGTCGCGGATCCTGTGGCTCTTCGCCCTGCTGGTGCCCTGGTCCCTGGGCCGCGACCTCGTGTGGTGGACGATCCCGGTGGGGGTCGCCGTCATCCTGACCTTCTGGATGATCTGGGTCATCGGCGAGGCGCTCGCCGACCCCTTCGAGAACCGGCCCACGGACACGCCGATGACCAGCCTCTCGGAGAAGATCGAGCGCGACCTGCGCCGCCAGCTCGGGGAGTCCGCCCTCGCGCCGGAGCCCGAGGTGGACGACGGCGTCCTGATGTGACCCCTCAGGTGCCGTCGGGGCGGCGCGCCACGACGGCGTAGCCCTGGCACACGGCCTCGTCGTTGGTGAACAGCGACGCGAGGTGGAAGCCGACCTGCAGCACGGCGGTGAGCGGCATGAGCAGCAGGCTCCGGAGCGGGGCGGGGATCACGCTGCCGTCGCTCTGGCGCTGCCTGGCCCCGATGGACCGGATGAGCCACTGGGAGAGCATGGCGCCGTTGGCCGTGGCGAAGTTGCCGCGGGGGCGGATCGAGACCACCTCGAGCCCCGCGTCCGTCACGAACCGCTCGAGGCTCGAGGGCGTGAAGCGGTAGTAGTCGCTGGGCAGCTCGTGGAGCGGCTGGATGAACGGGACGGTGAGCAGCAGCTTCCCACCGGGCGCCAGCACGCGGGCCATCTCGTGCACGAGGGCGCGGGGGTCGGGGACGTGCTCGAGCACCTCGGTGGAGAGGACCGTCTGCACGCTGCCGGTGCGCACGGGCAGGTGCGCGCCGTCCCCGAAGACCTGCACGAGGGTCTTCACCCGCGGCAGCATCTCCCACATCTGGGGCTGCTTGTCGAGGATCGAGGGCGGGTACTCGAGGCCGACGTAGCGGTCCACGTGGGGCTCGAATAGCTCGCGGTAGGGACCCTCGGAGACCCCGACGTCCAGGAGCGTCCCGGCCGCGTGGGGGACCAGGGCCTCCACGGACCGGCGCAGGTGCCGCCAGTCGAGCCAGTACGGGTTCAGGGGCGTCCTCTTCCGCCACGCGTTCATGCGCTGCCCGAGGTGGCCGCGGTAGTGCACCACGCCGACCCGCTTGCCGCGGGGGGAGAAGCTGTCCTGGTCCGAGGTCACTCTTTGGGGGGCTTGCGGAAGGCCCGGGCGAGGGTGAGGTCCTGGCGCTGGTAGCTCGCGCCCGCGCGCTCCTGGCCGTACAGGTGTTCCGGTCGGGCGGAGGCCCGGAAGAACTTGAGGCGGAAGAAGACCTGTCCGTCCTCGACGAGGAATGGGACGTCGTGGGCCCGGACCTCGAGGACCGCGGGGGTCCCGTTGCCGCCCGGGGTGCCGTCGGCCTCCTCGCGCCAGCCGAAGCCGTTGTCGAA
This sequence comes from Planctomycetota bacterium, assembly GCA_050049155.1. GTDB lineage: Bacteria > Planctomycetota > UBA1135 > UBA1135 > Saltatorellus. The sequence goes on from JASFWR010000096.1 coordinate 3,206, forward strand.
GAAGCCCGCGTAGTTGTTCCGGAGCTCCCCGATGCCGATGTCCACGGGGAGCATCTCCGCGGCGAGCTGGGGCGGCACCCGCAGGCGCTCGCGGCTCGCGAAGATGTAGAAGCTCTCGGGGGCGAGGATGCACCGGCCGCCGGGAGCGCGCACGGGCTCCCAGAAGAGGTCCGGGTCGTGGGCGCCCTCCTCGCTGAACTCGACCACCTCCGTGTGGAGCGAGGCGCGCCAGCCCGCGGGATCGCGCCCGAGGAGGCCGAGGTTGAGCTCCAGGCCGCCGTCGTCGTCGAAGCGGGTCTCGTCCACCCCGAGCGGCCGATCGCCGTCGAAGACGAGGGGCGTCTCGGCCACCACCTCGCGCAGCTCGTCCGTGGTGAGCCCGGGGCGGCCTCGGTGGACCCGCAGCTGGCACAGGCGGTCCCCGCGCCTGAGGCGGACCGGGAAGGAGAGGGGGCTGATCTCGAGCCAGATGGGGCCGCGGTACCCGGCCGGCGCCTCGTCGAAGCGCGGGTGGCCGGGGCACAGCACCCTCGTGAAGATGTCGCAGCGGCCCGCCGAGCTGCGGGGATTGAAGCGCACCGCGAGGTCGTCGGGGAGGTGAAGCTCCTCCTCCAGCCGGACGAGGTAGACGAGGCCGCGCTCCAGCACCGCGCCGTCCGCCGCGCCCAGGTCCAGGGCGGAGGTGCTGAGGTGGGAGAGGCGCTCCTGCATGGGGACCTCCCCGGGCAGGAAGCCCGCGCGGACCCGGTGCGCCCTGGGGCCGAGGCGCAGGTCGAGGCTGGCGGGCTGGACCTGGGCGGGGGCGATGTCGCGGGCGGCCGAGATGGCCCCCGCCGACACCAGGCGGCGCAGCTCGGCGTCCACGAGGATCGCGCCCCGGGCGGCGGCCCCCTCGCTGGAGGGGCCCTCGCTGGCCCGGTGGGAGGGTGCGGTGGAGCGGGTCATGGGACCAGAGCCTAGCGGAGGGCCGTTGGCGGTGGATGCCCGTGGGGCCCCTCTCTACACTGCTCGCCCGAAACCCTCCCTGGGGTCGGCGCCCAGCCGCCCCCGGTCCCGGACCGGCCGGCGTCGACGCCCCGGTCCCAGAGTCCATCCCGGCATGAAGATCCACGAGTACCAGGCCAAGGAGCTCTTCCGAGCCGCCGGCCTCTCCGTCCCCAGCGGGCGCGTGTGCGAGACCCCCGACGAGGCCGCTGCGGCCTACGACGAGCTCGGCAGCGCGGTCGCGGTCGTCAAGGCCCAGATCCACGCCGGCGGCCGCGGCAAGGGCGGCGGCGTCAAGCTGGTCCGCTCCCGCGAGGAGGCCCGCGAGGCCGCCGACGCCATCCTCGGCATGATGCTGAAGACCCCGCAGACGAGCGCCGAGGGGCAGCTGGTCCGCAAGGTCTGGATCGAGGAGGGCTCCGACATCGCGAAGGAGTACTACGTGGGCATCGTCCTCGACCGGGAGAAGAGCCTGCCCGTGGTCATGGCCTCCAGCGAGGGCGGCATGGACATCGAGGAGGTGGCTGCCTCCACCCCCGAGAAGATCCTGAAGGCCGCGTACGACCCGGCCGAGGGCCTCTCCGAGGAGCAGGCCGCCGAGCTGTCCCGCGGCATGGGCATCCCCGAGGAGCTGGTGCCCCAGAGCGTCGAGTTCCTGCTCGGCCTCGCCAGGCTCTACACCGAGAAGGACTGCTCCCTCGCGGAGATCAACCCGCTCGTGACCACCAACGACGGGAAGGTCCGGGCGCTCGACGCGAAGATCAACTTCGACTCCAACGCCATGTTCCGCCACGACGCCATCGTCGCGCTGCGCGACCTGCACGAGGAGGACCCGAAGGAGATCGAGGCCAGCAAGTACGACCTCAGCTACATCGCCCTCGACGGCAACATCGGCTGCATGGTCAACGGCGCCGGCCTCGCCATGGCGACCATGGACGTCATCAAGCTGTACGGCGGCGAGCCGGCCAACTTCCTCGACGTCGGCGGCGGCGCCACCACGGAGAACGTGACCGCCGCCTTCCGCATCCTCCTCGGCGACGAGAACGTCAAGGGCGTCCTGATCAACATCTTCGGCGGGATCATGAAGTGCGACGTCATCGCGGAGGGCGTGATCGCCGCCGTGAAGCAGGTCGACCTGAACGTCCCCCTGGTCGTCCGCCTCGAGGGGACGAACGTGGAGAAGGGCCGCGAGATGCTCGCCGGCTCCGGTCTCCCCATCATCCCCGCCACCGACCTCGACGACGCGGCGCAGAAGATCTGCGAGGCCGTGACCGCCAGCGCCTGAGCGCCCAGGAGCAAGACATGAGCATCCTCGTCAACAGCGACACCAAGGTCATCTGCCAGGGCTTCACCGGCAAGACCGGCACGTTCCACAGCCAGCAGGCCATCGAGTACGGGACCAACATGGTCGGGGGCGTGAACCCGCGGAAGGCGGGCTCCACGCACCTGGACCTCCCGGTGTTCGGCTCCGTGGCGGAGGCGAAGCAGGAGACCGGCGCCAACGCCACCGTCCTCTACGTCCCGCCGCCGTTCTGCGCCGACGCGATCCTCGAGGCCATCGAGGCCGAGATGGAGCTGATCGTGACCATCACCGAGGGCGTCCCCGTCCTCGACATGGTCCGGGTCCGCCAGGCCCTGAAGGGCTCGAAGTCCCGCCTCGTGGGCCCCAACTGCCCCGGGGTCATCACGCCCGGCGAGTGCAAGATCGGCATCATGCCGGGCTACATCCACAAGCCCGGCCGCGTGGGCGTGATCTCCCGCTCGGGCACCCTCACCTACGAGGCGGTCTGGCAGCTCACCTCCCGGGGGATCGGCCAGTCGAGCTGCATCGGCATCGGGGGCGACCCCGTGAACGGCACGAACTTCATCGACGTCATCGACGCCTTCAACCAGGACGAGGGTACCGACGCCATCATCATGATCGGCGAGATCGGGGGCTCCGCCGAGGAGGAGGCCGCCGAGTTCATCAAGGCCAACGTCAAGAAGCCCATGGTCGGCTTCATCGCGGGCAACACCGCGCCTCCGGGCAAGCGCATGGGCCACGCCGGCGCGATCATCGCCGGCGGCAAGGGCACCGCGAAGGAGAAGGTGGCCGCCCTCGAGGCCGCCGGCGTGATGATGAGCCCGAGCCCGGCCCGCCTGGGCGAGATGATGGAGGGGCGTATGCGGGAGGCCGGCCTGCTCGGCTGAGCCGCCCATGCCCCGGCCCTCCAGCGATGGCCCGGACCCGTCCGGCTCCGAGATCCCGGAGTCGGACGGTCTCAGTTACCGGGAGCGCTACGCCGAGGTCGACGTGGACCGCGGCGTGGCGGTCGGCGCCGCCGTGGGCGTGGCGATGTTCCTCGTCGTCCAGGGCATGATCCTCGGCGCCTTCCAGACGGGCATCATCGGCGGCGAGACGGAGCTCCTCGCGCCCCTCGCTTTCAGCGGAGTGACCCAGCTGGTGTACGTCTTCCCGACCGCGCTCTTCTTCGTGAACCGTCGCTGCCCCCTCATGGCGAAGGGCTACCTCGCGGTGGCGGGCGTCGTGTTCGTGCTGGCCGGGCTACTGCTCCTCGGCTGAGCGCGAGGGCGCGCGTCAGTCGAGCACGCCCAGGGCCTCGAGCTGCTTCTCCGCCTGCGGGGCCCAGCCCCGGTTGGCGATGGGGCTCGCCGGCGACGGGTGCAGGACCGTGTCGATGGGGAGGTCGCGGCCGGGCAGGGCGAGGCCGGCGCGGCTCTGGGCGAACTTCCCGATGCCGATGATGCGCTCCGGCTGGAGCGCGTCCACGACGGCCGCCAGGGAGGCGTCGCAGATCTCGTACAGGCCGTCTCGCTCGGCGGCGGCGAGCTTGTCGGGGGTGCGGTTCTTGCCGCCCTCCTCCATGAAGACGAGGGGGCAGTAGTTCCACACGAAGAAGCGCGAGAAGAACTCGTCCGGCCCGGCGAAGCGCTCGGCGGCCCAGCCCCAGAAGCGGCGCCCCGAGACCTCGCTCCGCGGGCAGTCGAACCCCTGGATCGGGCGCTTGGGGTGCTCCACGGGCGGGCGCCCCACCTCCGCCTCGATGCCGAGCCAGTCCCGGACGGCGGCGACCTCGCCGAAGGGGACCCCGGTCTGGGCCATGCCGTAGGGGCCCGGGTTCATCCCCAGCATCAGGGCCCGGGGCCGGGTCCGGGCGAAGCGGGTCAGGTACTGCTCCACCGGCGCCCAGGCGTACTCCAGGGGGTTGTAGACGTGGGTGGTGGGCGGCTCGAAGCGCAGGGCCCCGACCCTCCTCGAGAGGTCCCGGGTGAGGTCGATGAGCTGGGGTCCCGCGTCGGCCATGGCGGGCCCCACGATGCGCTATCCGACCGGGCTGTTCCAGCAGCGAACGTGCCCGTCCCCGGGGTCGAGCTCCACGTGGATCTCGTTGGGCCGGCAGCAGACCGGGCAGTCCTCCACGTAGTCCTGGCGGTCGCCCATGGTGGGGTCGATGGGGATCACCACCTCCTCGCCGCAGGCCCAGCAGGCGTAGCTCGCCTCGCCCTCGCTGTCGAAGGCGCCGTCCATGTCGAGGGGGTCGTCCACGGGGTCATCCACCGGGCCGTCTTCGACCCGCAGACCCCGGGGGATCCCCGGAAACCCTTTCCGGCTTCCCGCGAGGAGACGGCCCCGGGCGCCCTCCCGGCCCAGGGACGGCCGGTCGGCCGGGAAATGATCTCCGCCGGTTTCTTCCGGTGGATTTCGCGACATCCCTACCGATAACCCAGGCATGCAGATCCCCAGCCAACGCCAGCACCAGCCGGTCAGCCCGGTCCAGGTCCGGCCCACCGCCGCCCAGCCGGCGGCCGTCAGGGGCGAGGCGGTCCCGGAGGGCGCCGCAGGCGCCGGCCGCCCCGCCAGCCCGGACGGTGAGCAGCTCGCGTCCAACCTCGCCCGCCTCGACGGCCTCACGGAGGCCCTCATGCAGCGCCTCCGTTCCGCGGCGGGCGACATGCACCGGGGCGAGTTCCCCGCCTTCCGGGACGCGGCCGGCCAGCTCGAGTCCGGCCTCGCGCGCCTGCGGGCGGGCCTCGCGGACGGGACCATGGAGCCCGCCGACGTCCAGCGGGGCGTGGGGGTCCTCTTCCAGAACGTCAGCGCCGTCCTGAAGGAGGGGCGCGACCCGGTGGCCGACGGCCCCGCCGAGGCGGAGCCGGGCGACGTGCAGGCGACCCCCGTGGGAGACGCGGTGGCGGACGCCGCGAGCCGGCCCCAGGCCGCCCCGGAGGCCCCTGCCGGGGACCAGGGGGCCGACGTGGGCCAGGTCGTCCGGGACCGCTTCGCGGGCTTCGCCGAGAGCGTCCAGGCCCGCCTGGAGGGCGCCGAGTTCCCCGACCAGAAGCGCGAGGCGATCGCCGCCGGCGTGGCCGAGGCCTTCGCGAGCGCCACGGCGCGACTGGACGCCGCCCTCTTCGATCCCCAGACCGGGGACCCGATCGACCGGGGCACGTACCAGGAGCTCTTCGCGGCCTCCTTCTCCGCGCTCCAGGAGCAGCTCGCCTTCCTCTTCGAGGCGGGCGAGGGGGACCGGGGCTCGCGCGGCGTGGTCTACGGCTCCGACCGTCAGGCCGAGGGGCTCTCGCCCCGGGGCAAGGGCCTCGACGTGGCGGGCTGAGCGAGTCGCCATCCGGGGCGCCCGCGTCCCGCAATCCGACTTTCCACCCGGCGGGGGGCGAACTTGGGCGCTCCCCGCCGGTTCATTGGGGGGGCGATTCTCCTACAATCTGGGCGCCTCGCCCGAGGCCGACCCCGCGCCATGCAGATCGACGACACTCGCACCGAGCCCCTCCTCGCCATCCCCGGGATCACCGAACTCTGGCCGATCCTCGCCGTCGTCGTGCTCCTCTTCGGCGCGCGCAAGCTGCCCGAGCTCGCCCGCGCCATGGGCTCGAGCGTCACGCAGTTCAAGAAGGGCCTGGACTCCACCGAAGAGGAGGCGCCGCGCCAGGTGGACGGCGGCGCGGGCTCCGACGGCGACCCGAAGCCCTGAGCCACCGTGTCGGGCCCTGAGCGCCCCGACGGTGCCGCGGCGGCGTCTCGCCTGCTCGGCGTGGTCTTCGCCGGCGGGAAGAGCCGGCGCATGGGCCAGGACAAGGCCCTCCTGCCCTGGCCCGTCGACCCCGCGGGCGGCCGCGAGGCCGTGACGCTCATGGAGCGCGCGGCGAGGGTCCTTGAGGGACTCGGCTGCGCCGTGGAGATCGCCCGCGGCAGCGGCGAGCGGACCGTCCCCGGCGGGCGCCCCGTGGTCCTCGACGCTGCGCCCGACGCCGGGCCCCTGGCGGGGTTGCTGTCGGCGCTGGAGCGGGCGCAGGAGGCTGGCCGTGAGGGCGTGCTCGCCCTCGCCTGCGACATGCCGCTGGTGGGCGCCGGCGACCTGCTTCCCCTGGCGGAGGCCGTGTCCTCGGAGGGGGCGGCGGCGGACGCCGCCATGTGGCTCACGGACGGGCGCGAGCAGCCGCTCTGCGCGGCCTATCACCTGCGCTGCCTGCCCGCCGTGCGCGCCGCGTTCGAGGGCGGCGCGCGCCGCCTGATCGCGCCCTTCGAGGCGCCCCGCGGCGGACCCATCCATGGGGCTGCGGCGGGCGGTCGCGCGGCGATCCTGAAACGACTCGTACCGGACGAAAACTCCTCCGCGCGACTGGTGAACCTCAACACGATGACCGACTACGATCGTGTGGCTCGCGACGTCGGCGGAGCGTCCCCCTGAGGGATCCCCCGGAAGTGCGTCGCGCGGAGCCGGGCACCGGTTCCCTTCCCATCCACTCGCCCCCCCGATGAGTCCGAAGGACGCGCAGCTCCAGGCCCTCGTGGCCCCGATCGCCGACGACCTCGCCGCCATGCGCGAGGTGATCGCCGACGCGCTCGCGTCCGAGGTCCCCGCCGTCTCGGACATGACGGGGCACATCGGCCGCTTCCGCGGCAAGCAGCTGCGGGGCGCCCTCGTGCTGCTCTGCGCCCATGGGCGTCCCTCGGGCACGCCCGAGCGCGGTGAGCTCGCCGTGGTCTCCGCGATCGTGGAGCTCATCCACCTGGCGACGCTGGTCCACGACGACGTCCTCGACGGGGCCGACAAGCGCCGGCGGGTCGCCAGCGTGAACCGACGCTGGG
>JASFWR010000418.1:0-3119 GCA_050049155.1 Planctomycetota bacterium
CCTCGCCCACATGCCCCTGGTGTTCCTGCTCCAGGGGGCGGTGGCCCGCTGGCCGCTCCCCGCGTGGCAGAAGCTCGGGATCATGGTGACCACCTGCCTCGCGCTGCTGCTCGTGAGCTACGCGCTGCTCGTGCGGCCCACGCCCATCGGGTGGATGCTCAACGGTCGCCGCCCCGCGCGGGGCGCCTGATCACTCGCCGCGCACGTCGTAGCAGAGCAGGCGCCTCGGGGAGCCGTCGCCCCGGCCGCGGTTGTTCTGGCACACGTAGAGCAGCCCGTTGCAGATGACGGGGGGCGTCCAGGTCTCCGCCGCGTAGAAGAGCGGCGCCTGGGAGACCACCTCGAAGTCCTCCTCCCCCTGCAGCGCGGTCACCAGCTGCCCGGTGTCCCCGAGCGCCCAGAGGTGCCCGTCGGCGGCCATCACCGTGCCCTTGCCGAGGCTCGTGCTCAGGGTGCGCTTGCGGTCCCCCTCGCCCACCTCCTGGTCGAAGGTGAGCGCGGTCCGCAGCAGCTCCTCGCCGCTCGCGGGGTCGAGGGCCACCAGCGCCCCCGCGCGGCCGGACACCCCGTCCACCGCAACGATCCTCCCGTCCACGAAGATGGGCGTCGCGAACTCGAGCGCGAGGGACCGTCGGTCCCGCCAGCGCTCCTCCGCCTTGCCGTCCTCGTCCACGTCCACCACCGCGCTGCCCACGTTGTAGGCCGCCGTGAGGAACACGCTGTCCCCCATGGGCACCGGGCTCGGCCCGTTGACGCTCAGGGTGGTGCGGCTGCGGAACGGGTAGCGGGTCGTGATCTCCCCGTCGGGCGTGAGGATCAGGAGGCCGCCCACCGGGGGACGGGTCTCCCCGCCGGCGATCACGAGGATGCGCGGCTCGCCGGAGATCGTCGCGAGCACCGGCGACGCGCAGCTGGGCCCCCACTGGTCCCCGGCGCCCCAGAGCGGGTCCCCGGTCTCGAGGTCGAGGGCGCCCACGCAGGGCCCCCAGCCGTCCGCGCCGCGGGCCGCGCCGGCCGCCGGCGCCCCGAAGTTCTGGACGACCATGTCCCCCACCACGAGCGGCGACGACACGACGCCGAAGTAGCCCCGCCCCGTCTCCATCACCTCGTCGGTGTCCAGGCCCCAGAGCTCCTTCCCCGAGGCGAGGTCGAGGACCACGAGCCGGCCGCCCACCCCGTGCACGACGACGCGCCCCTTCGCGATGGTGGGCGTCGCGCGCGGCCCGTCGTTGTCGAAGTAGCGCCCCGAGTAGTCGCAAGGGAACGAGTGGCGCCACAGGCGCTCGCCCGTGAGCGCGTCGTGGCAGTCCACGTGCACCTCCCGGCCCACCCGGTGGGTGAAGACCAGGCGCCCCTCCGCCACCACGGGGCTGGCGAACCCGTCGCCGCGCTCCAGCTCCCACACCAGGGGCGGCGGCGTGGACCCGAAGTCCGCCCGCAGGGGCCGCTCCCGGCAGATCCCGTCCCGCCGCGGCCCCAGGAACGAGCTCCAGTCCTCGGTGACCGCGCCCTCCGCCAGCGGACGCGGCGCCGCGTGGAAGGTCAGCCCCGGCGTCAGAGCGCGCTCGGCGGGCGCCCCCGGGGAGTCCTGCGGGACGAGGAGCGCGAGGGCACAGAGGGAGGCGGCGATCGTCATGGTGGAGGGTGGGCGAGCGGTCGGTCCGACCCGGGCGGAGCGCCGGGTCCCTCTCCGTTCGAGCGGCCCTCAGGCGAGGATGCCCCGCACCAGCTCCCCGTGCACGTCCGTGAGGCGGAAGTCCCGGCCCTGGAAGCGGTAGGTGAGCCGCTCGTGGTCGAGACCCAGCTGGTGCAGGAGCGTGGCGTGGAGGTCGTGGGTGGAGACCGGGTCCCGCACCACGTTGTAGGAGTGATCGCAGGTCTCCCCGTACGTGACCCCGGGGGCGAAGCCGCCCCCCGCGAGCCAGATGGGGAAGCAGCGCGGGTGGTGGTCCCGGCCGTAGCTCTGCTCGGTGAGCTCCCCCTGGCTGTAGACGGTGCGCCCGAACTCCCCGCCCCAGACCACGATGGTGTCCTCGAGCAGCCCCCGCTCCTCCAGGTCCTGGACCAGCGCGGCGGACGGTTGATCGGTGTCCTTCACGCACTTCGTGAGGTCCTTGGGCAGGTTGCCGTGGTGGTCCCACCCCATGTGGAACAGCTGCACGAAGCGCACGTCGCGCTCGGCCATGCGGCGGGCGAGCAGGCAGTTGCGCGCGAAGGTCCCCGGCCGGCGCACGTCGGGGCCGTAGCGCGCCAGCACCGACTCGGGCTCGTCGGAGATGTCCGTCAGGTCCGGCACCGCCGCCTGCATGCGGAAGGCCAGCTCGTACTGCTCGACCCGGGTGTCCCGCTCGGGGTCCTCGTCCCCGCGCAGGCCGTTGAGGCGCGCGAGGTCGTCGAGCATCGCCCGCCGGCGGGCCCGGTCGATGCCCGGCGCGTTGGCGAGGTAGAGCACCGGGTCCTCGCCGCTGCGCAGCTTCACCCCCTGGTGCCGGGTGGGCAGGAAGCCGCTCCCCCAGAGGCGCGCATAGAGGGGCTGCTTGGTGGCGCTCGAGGACACCATGACCACGAAGGTCGGCAGGTCCTCGTTCATGGACCCCAGCCCGTAGGAGAGCCACGCCCCCATGCTCGGCCGGCCCGCCAGCTGCGACCCGGTCTGGGCGAAGGTGATGGCGGGGTCGTGGTTGATGGCCTCGGTGACCATGGAGCGCACGATGCAGAGCTTGTCCGCGATGGCCCCGGTGTGAGTGAGCAGGTCCCCCATCAGGGCGCCGCACTCCCCTCGCCGCGACGCGCCGAACTTGGACGGCGCGATGGGGAACGCGGTCTGGCCCGACGTCATCGTGGTGAGCCGCTGGCCCTGGCGGACCGAGTCGGGCAGCTCCTCGCCGAAGTGGTCCACGAGGCCCGGCTTGGGGTCGAGGGTCTCGAACTGCGAGGGGGCGCCGGACTGGAAGAGGTAAATGACCCGCTTCGCCTTCGCGCCGGGGGCCGCCTTCGTGCTGGGGTTCGCCGGCAGGCCGGCGGCGCGCCCGAGGCTGCCCAGGGCCAGGGCCCCGAGCCCGGCGGCGCCGCCGCCCAGGAAGGTCCTGCGGTTGGTGCGCAGGGCGGCGCCGAGGGCG
>JASFWR010000419.1:0-3105 GCA_050049155.1 Planctomycetota bacterium
CCCTCCTCTTCCAGCGCACGCCCGTCCGGTACGCGGTGGCCACGGCGATCCTCCTCGCTCTGGCGTACGTGTTCGTTCGCTTCCTGAAGGCCGAGGAGGCGTCCCAGGAGCTCACCACGGCGGTGGAGCAAAGCCGGGCGGAGGCCGCGCAGGCTCGCCAGCTCCAGGAGCGATACGCGACGCTCCTGGACTCCTCACACGACGGGATCGTCCTGGTGGAGGCCGACGGACGGATCTCGTTCGCCAATGAGGCGTTGACCCGCAGCCTGGGGTTCTCGCGGGCGGATCTCCTCGAGCGGCACGCGTCGTGGCTCGGAATCCAGGACCACTCGCAGCTCGTCTCGCAGCCGGCGGCGGGCGTCGGCTCGCAGGGGTCGATCGCCTTCCGGACCGTCGTCGTGGAGGACGCCGCCGGGGTCCGTCGGCAGGCGGAGCTCGTGATCGCGAGAACCGAGGTCGAGGGGCGCGCCTGTCTGCTGGTGGTCGTCCGTGACCTCACGGCGCACAACCTCCTCGTGGACAAGCTCGAACGAACGGAGAGGAGCTTCCGCGCCATCTTCTCCGGCGCACCCGCGGCGCTCATCACGTTCTCCGCGGACCTGGAGGTCCTGGACCGGAACCTCCGCGCAGAAGACCTGCTCGCCATTGATGCCCTCGGGCGCGACTCCCTCGAGGCGGCCTTCCCGGAGGGCGAGCCCCTCCAGCAGTTCCTCCAGCAGGTCGCCGAGACCGTGGCAACGCGCTCGGAGCAGGGCGCGGTCCACCTGACGCGGCTCCGCGGTGGCAGCAGCCACCGGGTGCACTGGACCACCTCCATCCTGGGCACGGCCCCTGGCGAGGTGCCCGTCCTGATGGCGGTCGCCAAGGACCTCCGGGTCGAGGAGGCCGCCGAGGCCCGGCTCCGGGAGCTCCGGCGGCGGGCTGCCGGGGCGGAGGAGTCCGAGCGCAGCCGCATCGCCCGGGAGATCCACGACGACATCTCCCAGCGGCTGGCGGCCACGACCCTCAACGCGGCCACCATCCGCGCCCAGGTCCCCGCCGGGCTCCACAGCGACATCGCCGCCATGGTCGACGGCCTCCACGGCGACCTGGACTCGCTGACCGCCGACGTCCACGCCCTCTCCCGGCAGCTGCACCCCACGGCCCTCGACGACCTCGGGCTGGTCCGAGCCCTCCAGTCGGAGTGCGCCCGACGCAGCGGCGCCGCCGACCTGCAGATCCAGTTCCACGGCGAGCCGATCGGGTTCGACCTGCCGGGGGACGTGGCGCTCGCGTTCTTCCGCGTCGGGCAGGAGGCCATCAGCAACGCGATCCGCCACGGCCGCCCGGAGCGGATCGACGTCCGGCTGAACCTCATCGGCGACCGGCTCCGGCTGGTGGTCTCGGACGACGGGGAGGGGTTCCAGAACGAGGAGGGCGATCCCACGGGGGGGCTCGGACTCGTGAGCATGGACGAGCGAGCGCGGCTCATCGGCGCGACCCTCCGCCTCGAGGCCGCACCCGGCGAGGGCGTCGAGGTGACCATGGAGGTCGCCGTGGACGTCGCGGAGCGCGGCCCGCTCGCGGGCTGAGATGGGGCGGCGCCACCCGCTGCTGGAGCGGCTGACGCCTGGCGCCAGCGGCCCGCCCCTCGTGCTCGACGGCGCCCAGGGCACCGCGCTCCTGGACGCCCGACCGAGCGCGCTCCCCCCCCTCCCCGTGGACCTCCTCAACCTGGAGGACCCGGATCGGGTGATCGGGCTGCACCGCGCCCACCTCGCCGCCGGGGCTCAGGTGCTCCGGACCAACACCTTCAACGCGTGCGAACGGGCGCTCGGAGGGCGAGGCGTCGGCGCCGGGTCGAGCGCCGTGGCCGAGGCCGGCGCGAGGGCCGCTCGAGTCGCCGCCCGCGAGGCCGGCGTCGACCCGCTGATCCTGGGAGTGGTCGGCCCTGGCGAGGGAGCGGACGGGGAGGACCGCGGGAGGCTCGAGGGCCTCCTCCGAGGCGGCGTCCACGGGGTGCTGGTGGAAACCCTCGGCCGCCCCGACCAGGCGCGCGGGATCCTGGGCTCGGTCCGCGACGTGGACGCTCGGGTGCCCCTCCTCGTGAGCTTCACGCCGCCGAAGGGAGGACCCCGAGGTGGCCTCCCCGCGCTGGACGGCGTGGTGGACGCCGCCGAGGACTTCGAGGTCACCCTGCTGGGCCTCAACTGCGGGCACGGCCCGGAGGACCTGGAGCGGACGCTCGCCCCCCTTCGAGCTCGCTGGGGAGGCGCCCTGGGCGCCTGGCCGAACGCGGGCCTCCCCGTCCGTGAGGGCCGTGCTTGGCGCTGGCCCGTGGGACCGGACGAGCTGGGGCGATGGTGCGCGGAGGCCGCGCGGCGTCACGGGCTGCGCCTCGTGGGCGGGTGCTGCGGCACGTCCGGCGGCCACGTGGCCGCCGTCGCGCGGGCGCTCGATCAGTCCGGCGGCACCACCCGCGACTGACCGGACGCCGCGACGCCGGCGCCCGTCATCAGGAGCGCCGCACCCACCACCTCCTCCCAGCCGAACGACTGCCCGAGCACGAACCAGGCCAGAGCCGCCGCCCCGGCGGGCTCGAGGAGCACGGTGAGCGAGACCACGTGGACGGGCAGCAAGCGCGCGGCCCAGTTCATGGAGCCGTGCCCGATGAGGCCCGGGCCCAGCCCGAGCCAGAGGATGGCGAGGAGCTCCGCGACGCCGGCCCCGACGTCCCAGAGCGGCGCCCCGCTCAGGCCGATCCAGCCGACGATCGTGAGGGCGGCGACCCCGTTCACCCAGGCGAGGAGGGTCGGGAGCGGCAGGGCCGTGCCGACGCCCCGGTTCACCACGAGGTAGGCGGCGCTGCAGGCCCCTGCCAGGACCGCGAGCACGTCGCCGAGCAGCGTCGCCGTGCCCGCGTCCGAGCGGGTCAGGACGGCGGTCCCGGTCAGGGCCACCGCCACCCCCACCACGAGCCGCCAGGAGACCCGGTCCCCCAGCGCCAGCCCGAAGAGGCCCGCGAAGAGCGTCTGCAGCCCCACCAGCACGGCCCCGTGGGCCACCGAGGTCATCGTCAGGCTGACGATCCAGAGGGTGAAGTGCGCCCCGAGCAGCGCGCCCGAG
>JASFWR010000420.1:0-3100 GCA_050049155.1 Planctomycetota bacterium
CACCGAGGCGGAGGAGAAGGCCTACCAGTGGCAGCTCCAGTTCGCCAAGGACCACGACATGGTCGTGATGGTCCACTCGCCGCACCGGGACAAGAAGCGCGGGATCATCCGCTCCCTGGACGTGGCGAAGGAGGTCGGCATCGACATGGAGAAGCTCGTCATCGACCACAACAACGAGGAGACGGTGGAGGACGTCCTCGACGCGGGGGCGTGGGCCGCCTTCACCATCTATCCCCACACCAAGATGGGCTCCCAGCGGATGGTCGACCTCACCAAGAAGTACGGCGCGGAGCGGTTCATCGTGGACAGCTCCTGCGACTGGGGCGTGAGCGACCCGCTCTCGGTCCCCAAGACCGCGAAGATGATGCTCGACCAGGGCGTCCCCGCCGAGGCGGTGGAGCAGGCCACCTGGGGCAACGCGGCCAAGGCCTACGGCTACTCCGGCCAGATCGACATGGACGCCCTGGGGGAGCCCGTGGTCGTGGACCAGCGCGAGCTCTTCAGCGACAACTCCGTCCTCCGCGGGCAACCGGCGCGGGTCGACGACGGGGTGCCCAACTGATGGGGCCCCGGGCCGTCCTGCTCGGGGCGTGCCTGGCCCTCCTGGGCACCGCGGGCCTCGTCCCCGCGGCGGCGACGGCGCGGAGCTCCGCCAAGGGGGCCCCGCCGGGCGCGGAGCGTGCCCGCCCCGCCCTCGACGTCGAGGGCCCGTGGTGCTCCGTCGAGTGGCTGACCCGTCCGCTGCCCGTGGGGTCGGACACGACGAGCCCGGTGGCGAGGGTCGTGATCCAGGCCCCGGAGGGTGGCGGTCGATCCCTGGACCGCCTCGTGTTCGAGCCGGTCGCGCTCCCGGACGGGGTCCGGGTGGCCTCGCTCCTCGGCACGTTCCGGTGGAGCGGGGGCGGCCTCGGCGGCGGCGTGCCGCTGGACTCCCGGCGCCTCGAGGTCGTCCTGCCCCCCGAGGCTGCCGGCGAGGTCGAGGTGGAGCTCGGGGTGCGCCTCGAGGCGGACGGAGCGTTCGACCTGGAGGGGCCGGTGCAGTGGCTGCTCGAACTCACGTCGGCGGCGGGTTCCACGCGGCGGGAGCTCTCCGGGGCCGCGGGACGGGCGGCGGCGCTGGTCTTCGGGGCGGCGGTCGACGGCGGGGCGGGCGCCGGGGGCTCCAAGGGAGCCGAGCAAGCCAAGGGGGCCCAGGAAGCCCGGGGGACACGGGGAGGCGGCAAGCTCCCGCCGGCCGCGATCGCGGCGTCGGGGCCCGCCAAGGGAGCCGACGACACGCGCGTCCTCCTCGCGGCGTTCCCGGCGGTTCGGCCGCGCGGGGAGCTCCGCATCGCCCGCAGCGAGGACTCGGGGCGGACCTGGCAGGTGGGGCCCCCGCGGTGGAAGGCGTCGGAAGGGGACGCTCCGGGCGCCGTCCTGACCGAGCGCCCGACGCTCCTCTGGGATCCCCGTGAGCGGACGTTCCGGCTGCTCCTCGAGGGCCCGGAGGGGGGCGGGCTCGCGGAGCTGGTGAGCGCGGACCTGGGTCGGACCTGGTCCGGCCCGAGGCCCGTGCCGCTCACGGGTGAGGTGGCGGGCGAGGGCCTGCACCCGATGGGCGGGCAGGGCGTCGGGACGGCGAGCGGGGAGGTCCTCTGGCCGGTGTCGCGCACCGGTCCCGACGGCGCGGAGGCGTACGGCCTGCTACGGCGCGGCGACGATGGCGTCTGGCGAATCGGTCCCACCAGCCCCACCGGCCTGACCAGGGCCAGCTTCGTGGAGCTCGGCGACGACGCCGTCCTGGCGAGCGCCGCGAGCTCCCGGAGCGCGGGGCGTGACCTGCGCCTCTGGCGCCTGCGGGACGACGGATGGCGCGCCCCGCTCCGGACCCCCGACCCCTCCCTGCCCTGCGCCGGGGGCGCGGCGGCCATGCTCCACGTGGGCCGCGGCCTCTTCGGGCTCATGGACGGCCGGCTCGTCACGGCCAACGCCGCCGTGCGGCGGAAGCCGCCGAGCCGCATGGTCGTCCGCGGGAGCAACGACAGCGGCTCCAGCTGGCCGGAGGGGCGGGCGGTGCTCCTGGACGACGGCCGGGCGGTCGGGGGCCCCGGCCTCGTGCTCGCGGACGAGGACTCGCTCGGCGTCCTCTACCGCTCCAGCGGCGGGTCGCTGGTCTTCCAGTCGATCCCGCTGCCCGAGGTGGTGGACCCCGTCGGGGGGATCGGGAGCGTCCTCGGCGGCCGCTGATGGGGCGCTGAGGCGACGCGGACGGGGCGCTCAGGCCGGCGCCGGGGCGTGCTCCGGGCTCAGGAGCCGCTCGGCATTCCCGGAGAAGAGCGCGAGGCGCTCGCCCTCCGACAGGCCCAGCTCCTCGGCGATGGCGCGCCAGCGGTCGTACCGCTCGCTCCGCCAGCCCGCGGGGAACACGTTGGAGTCCGTGCCGAAGAGCACGCGCTCCGCCCCGAACACGTCCAGGGCCCTGGCGAGCACGTCGGTCAGGGACGGGAAGTCGGGCTGGGTCCGCGTCCAGCTGTTGGTGGAGGACGTGTCCGTGACGACGTTCGGGCACTGGGCCCCGGCGATCAGGGTCTCCCGCAGGAAGCCCGCGCCGAAGTGGGGGACGCAGAAGGTGAGCCCGGGGTGGCGGTTGGCCGCCGGGATCACGTCGAGGGGGTTCGCGTAGTTCAGGTCGTAGGGACGGGGCAGGCCGAGGAGGTCTCGGAGCTTGACCACCAGGATGCCGCAGTGGACGTAGGCGACGGCGCGGTGGGCCTCCAGCAGCTCGAGCACCGGCCGCGCCGCCTCGTCCGCCACGTGGTAGTGGTGCATGGCCGGGAAGAGCAGGACCCCGCGGAAGCCCTTCTGCTCCAGCAGGGGGCGGAGCCGCTCGGCCGCGCCCTCGGCCACCGGGTTGCAGACGGCGATGGGCACCAGCCGCCCGCCGGACCCCGCCGCGGCCTCGGCCACCGCCGGGATCTCCTCCGGCGCGCTGGCAAAGGCCGCCAGACGCCGCACCCCGTGGCGGTCCAGCTCCGCGAGCCATCGGTCGCGGTGCGCCTCCACGGGCCCCTCGGGGAGCTCGATCCCCGCCTTGGACGCGGCGGCCGCGAGCTTCTCCTCG
>JASFWR010000421.1:0-3092 GCA_050049155.1 Planctomycetota bacterium
GGCCTCCGGACGCCGATGTCGAAAGTTCTCGACATGGAGAGCCACGTCGACGGGGGCGCCTCGGGCGCCGACCCCACCATCGGTCCGGACCTTCGCTTCGTCCCCCGCCCCTACCCGCGGCGCGCGCCCGGCGAGTCCATCCTGCGCGGCCGCCGCGTGCTGGTGATCGACAGCGACGTGCCGCGCGGCCGGGCCGTGTGCGCCATGCTCGCCGCCCGCGCCGCGGCCGCGAGGCACCACTCCGGGGACCACACCCTCGCCGCGCTGCTGGGGGGCCCCGACCGGTACGAGGTCGTGCTGGTGGGCGCCGACGACGCCGACGACGAGGACGTCCTCGCCCTCGCCGCCACGGCCGGTCACCCCGCCATCGTCCTGATCGGCGACACGGACCGCGCCGAGGCCCTCGGGGTCACCGCGGCGCCCGCCGCCCCCGCGGACGGGGACCTCGTCGTCGCGACGGCGAGGGCCTACGAGAAGCACAGCCTCTCCAGGGAGAACGAGGCCCTCAGGGAGCAGCTCGACGACCGCTTCTCCTTCGGGAGCATCGTCACGCGCGACCCGAAGCTCCGGCACGCGCTCCGCATCCTGGAGTCCGTGGCCGAGACCCGGGCCACCGTCCTCCTGCTGGGCGAGACCGGCACCGGCAAGTCCCTGCTCGCCCGCACGCTCCACCAGTCGTCCGGCCGCCGCAGCGGCCCGTTCGTGGAGGTCAACTGCGGCGCGCTCCCCGCGGGGCTGCTCGAGTCGGAGCTCTTCGGCCACGCCAAGGGAGCCTTCACCGGCGCCGCCCAGGACCGCGCGGGGCGCTTCGAGTCGGCGGACGGCGGGACGATCTTCCTCGACGAGATCGACTCGGCGCCGCTCGAGCTGCAGGTGAAGCTGCTCCGCGCCGTCCAGGACCGCGCGTTCGAGCGGGTGGGCGAGTCCAGGACGCGGACCTCCGACGTCCGCATCGTGGCCGCGACCAACGCCGACCTCGAGGCCCGCGTGGCCGCGGGGGAGTTCCGGGAGGACCTGCTCTGGCGCCTGCGCGTGGTCGAGGTGGAGCTCCCGCCGCTGCGGGAGCGCCCCGGGGACCTGGCGCCCCTCGCCAAGGCCTTCGTGGAGCGCTTCGCCCAGGAGTACGGCAAGCCCGTGCGCGGCCTCTCCCCCGCCGCGCTGCGGGTGCTCGCCGCCGCCCGCCTCCCCGGCAACGTCCGCCAGCTGGAGCACGCCCTGGAACGGGCCGTGATCCTCTCCGAGGCCGGCGCCTCGGGCGCCAGGGGCCTCCTCGCGGTGGAGGACCTCGGCGCGGAGCTCGTGGAGGAGGCCGCCCGCGCGGGGGGCGCGGCGCCCCCCGGCTCTCTCCCTTCGGGACTGGAGTGGCTGTCGGACCTCACCCGGGTGATTCCCCTGAAGAAGGCCCTCGAGGGGCCCGAGAAGCTGCTCATCGAGCGGGCGCTCGCGCGCCACGACGGCCGCCGCGACCGTGCGGCGCAGGAGCTCGGGATCACCCGCTCCACCCTGTTCAACAAGATGCGCAAGTACGACCTGCTCGACGTCAACTTCAGCGCGGGACGCGCGTAGTCTCTGCCAGCAACAGCCATGAAGTGGACAAGCGCTACCGCCCTGCTCGTCGCCCTCTCCGCCGCCGGAGCCGGCGCCACCTACGTGGTGACCCGGCGCCCCATGGGCCCGACCGAGATCATCAAGAACGTCCGCGCCGAGATGGGCACGGTCACCTTCGAGCAGCGCAGCGCCCTGAGCCAGCTGGGCCTGGCCCTGCGCGCCGCTGAGGATCGCCGCGACGAGCTGCTCGTTGCGGAGGTGCTGCAGACCCGAGCGGAGGTGTACCTCGAGCTGGGGGACTCGGAGAACGGCCTCCTGGACCTCAAGCGCATCTCCGCCATCCGGCCCCGCGACTACGACCTCCGGCTCCAGATCGCCAGGCTGACCGCCGAGTCCGGCGACGTCGAGGTCGCCCTGGAGAGCGCCCGGGCCATGGTCACCGAGCAGCCGACGCTCGCGGCGGCCTGGGCCCTCCAGGGGGAGCTAGAGACCGAGCTGGCCCTGGGCGAACTCGAGCCCTCCATGGAGGGGATCCGCTCCAGCCTGGTGCGCGAGGACGCCGAGCTCGCGTCCCGGCTGCTGATCCGCCTCGCTTGCCGGGACGCGGGCGACCCCGGCAACCCGACCCTCCAGTTCGAGCTGGGCGAGGCCTTCCCCCCTTCCTCCAGCGACGTGCTCTACGAGGCGCGGCTGGTCGTGCCGGCGGTGCGCCAGCGCCTCGCCGTGGCCCGCAGGGCGTTCGCCCGCTCCATCGAGCTGGAGCCCAGCCCCGAGCGCGTGCTGGCCCTCTGCAGCTCCCTGGAGGACGCGGACCAGGCGGCCCTCGCCATCCAGGTCCTGATGGCCTCCCAGAACGTGCCGTCCCTCCAGGGGTCCGACGCCCTCAAGTTCGGGCTCGTGAAGCTGCTGAACGAGACCCGGCGGATGGACGAGGCGCGGGCGATCCTCAGGAAGACGAGCTGGGACCGCGTCGACGACCTCGAGTACATCTCCTACGCCGCGGCCCTGCTCTTCAAGGCGGGCGACTACGGCCTCCTGACCAAGCTCGCCAACGGCCTCCGGCGCCTGGGCGGCGACACGGGGGTGTACTGGGCGCGCCTCTACAGGCACATCGGGCCCATCAGCCAGGCGCTGGCCGACGAGGACCGGGCGTCCTGGAGGGGCAAGATGGGCAACGCCATGAAGGACCTCCGGGCCTTCATCGCGGAGGAGACCTTCCCCGAGCCCTTCGAGGGCGCCCAGGCCCACGCCGGCTTCTGGCTCGCCAAGGTCGCGCTGATCCTCGACGACGAGGAGCTGGAGATCTCGGGGCTCGAGCGGGGCCTCGGGCGGACGGAGCTCCGGACGGCGGACTACTGCAAGCAGCTCGCGGACGCCCTGGCCCGGCGGACCCCGGTCCCCTGGCTGGAGATCGACCTCGCCCTCAGCGACGCCATCGACCTGGAGCCCGTCCGCCACGCGGAGTTCTCGGACGCCTGGCTCGACGCCGGTCGCAAGACCATCGAGTCCAAGGGCATGACGACGAGCGACCTCATCGGCGAGGC
>JASFWR010000422.1:0-3087 GCA_050049155.1 Planctomycetota bacterium
TGTTGACGATCTGGCTCTTCTCGCTCTTCTCCACGGCGCGCA
Source organism: Planctomycetota bacterium (assembly GCA_050049155.1). Taxonomy (GTDB): domain Bacteria; phylum Planctomycetota; class UBA1135; order UBA1135; genus Saltatorellus. The sequence continues at coordinate 43 of JASFWR010000422.1, forward strand.
GGATCGAGGAGACCTCGGCGTCGTCGAAGAAGGTCATCTGGAAGCTCAGGCCACCGATGGTGCTGAGGCTGCTCCCCAGGGCCGTCTCGAAGAAGTTCTGGGTGGTCGCGCTGAAGGCGCCGTCCAGGCCGTCGTCGAAGAAGAGGCCGGCGCTCGGCGCGCCCGCGGCGTTGGTGCCGTCGGTGCCGGTGCCGCCGTTGTCGAGGCCGAGGGAGGCCTGGTCCTCGAGGCCGTTGGTCACGTCCTCCAGCACCCGGTTGTCCAGCCCGCGGAAGTCGTTGCCGATCTCCTGGATGAAGTTGTCGGTGACCTCGAGGAACTTGGACTCGATGGTGACGAGCGACGAGTTGAAGCGACGGAGGTCGTTCAGGAACTCGACGATCTGCATCTGGACCTCGGGGGTCTGGGTGACCAGCAGGTTGGTCTCGCCCGGCTCGATGCCGACGCCCTCGACGTCCCAGGAGTCCGGGGCGACGGTGTCGGTGATCAGGGTCTGGAGGTTCTCCAGCTCGATGATCCGCGGGGCCTCACCGATGGCGCCGAAGGGGCCGCCGCCGTCGTCGTCCTCGAGCTGGTCGATCAGGCGGATCCGGTCGATGCGCGGGCCCTGGAAGTCGGTCAGCGCGAAGATCAGGTCGGAGACGTCGTGGACGACCGGCTCCGGCGCGCCCACGGCCTTCTCGGTGCTGGTCACGAGGACCGCGTCGAACATGATCGTCCAGCGGATGCCCTCGCCCGATGCGGCGACGATGCGGTTGATCGCCTGCTCCGCGGAGAGCTCATTCTCGAAGTTGAAGTTGTAGACGATGCCCTCGTCGGACACGAGGTCCTCGGCGGCCTGGTCCACGATGATGGGCAGGTTGGTGAAGTCGGACACGTAGCCCATCACCGTCTTCAGGCTCTCCTCGTCCTCGATGCTCGGCAGCGTGACCTGGGTCGTCGCCAGGGCGTCGCGGAGCTCCGCCTCGATGGGGGAGATCTTCTTCGAGGGGTTGTAGACGCGCTTGGAGCGGAGGGCCGACTTGCGGCGCCACTCGTCGGCGTCGGGGAGCGTGATGATCTCGTTGCGGCTGATCCGCAGCTTCTCGAGCTCCTCACGGTACGTCTTGAACTGCTCCTCCTTGCGGACGAGGTAGTCGGCCTGGACCTGCTGGCGGTCGGCGCGGAACGCCGCCGTGCGGATCTCCTCGGCCTGGTCGTTCTTGGGCTGCTTCTGGAGGGCCAGGCGGGCCATCTCCTCGGCCTCGCGGTAGCGGCCCTCCTCGAAGGCGAGGGCGGCCTGGGAGACGATCAGGTCGACCTGCGCCTGCTGGCGGTCGGCCTCGGCCATCTCCTTCTCCTTCAGCATCTCGAAGGCCTCCCGGCGAGAGGCGGCCTTCGCGGCCTCGGAGGCGGCGTCGCGCTCACCCTCGGCGCGGGCGAGGAGCTCGCGGACCTCGACGTCCGTGCCCTCCCACTCGATGTCGTAGCCGCCGACCTCGATCTTGGTCGAGGCGAGGCGGAGCTCGGCAACGGCGCCGTCGTAGTCGCCGCGCTGGAGCATCATCTTCGCGTCGCTGAGGTCCTGGCGGACGCCCATCTTCAGCTGCTCGAGCTTGAGGGCGAAGCGCGAGGCCTCGGCGTCGCCGATGGCGTTCACACCGTCGGGGCGGTCGAGCAGGGCGGCCAGCTCGGCGCGCATCTGCTTGGCGGCCAGGCTCTCGCCGTTGATCGCGAGGGCGCGGTCCACCTGGGCCAGCGCCTCCTCGAGCTTGAGCTGCTGCTTCATCTCCGCGGCGCGCGCCATGGCGGCGTCGAAGAGGAGCCGGTTCTTCTGCTCCCGGAGGGTGAGCAGCTCGGCGTCGGCACCGGCCTGATCGTCCTGCGCGGCGGAGAGGCCGCCGGCGCGCTCGATCGTGGTGGGGTCGATGTTCGCGCGGCGACCTTCACTGGTCGTGCTGATGCCAGCGTCCTGGGGGGCCTCCGTGGAGGTCGTGGCGCAGCCCAGGAGCGCCATGGAGGCGCTGCCGGAGATGAGCAGGAAGGACACGTTGAGGGCGGGGCCTGTGATCCTCATGCGGGGAAGACTCACGTCGATTGCAAGGAGGTGGGGGGAGGGAGCGTCGAGGTGTCGAGACCTGGTCGGCTACCGGTTGGAAATCGGCCGGCTACCGAGGATTCGGTGGAACGCGGTCGACGAGTTTTGGGGGGGAGGGCGCGCCCCGGAACGGCGTTCCTCTGGGGGGAGGACGGCGACCCGCGACGCATTCCGCGCTGGCCCTGGGGCGAGCACGACCGACCCTCGTCCGACGTGCGCCAGGGGCGCCCGAGCGGGGAGGAACGGGTCCAAGAGAGTAAGGAAGGGGCCGGGGACCGTCAAAGGCCCTGAGGCGAATCAGCACCACGATCTGGGGGACGCGCGCGGCCCCGACGGGACCCTGTGGAGGCACTCCCCTGCGCCGCTCCGGCCGACGCCGGAGCGACCTCGGGGAGCGCCACGGACCGCCGCCTCCGGCGCCCGAAGGGCCTCGCCCGATCTGCCCGGAACCGCGGCACATGGGCGGCGCGCTCCTCCCCCGGCGAGCGATCACGTGGCGCCCATCGCCGAGGCCCCACGGTCCGCTCCAGCGCCTCGCCGGCCATGCCCGCTGGACCGAGGGGTGCGGGCCTCGCGGCGGGGGTCTCCGGGGGGCGTCCGGGGGCCAACCGGGCTCGCTCCGGGCGGCGGAGCGGGCTCCCTGCCGGGGAACGAGCGCACCCCCCGGAGCCTTCGGCCACCGGGGGGTGCGGTTCGGGGGGCTGCTCCGAGCAGTGCCCGCAGCGCTTGGCGCCCGGCCAGGGGCGCCTGGGGTCAGCGCTCGAAGGAGCCCTTGAAGGTGATGTCCGTGTATCCGGCGTCCATGGCCGCGTCGAGGACCAGCACCACGTCCTTGTTGGTGATGTTGGTGCGGGGGTCGATGGTCGCCTTCTTCTCGGGGTCGGCCTTGATGAAGGCCTTGAGGGACTTCACGACCTCCTCGAGCTTCGTCGTCCGCTTGGTGCCGACCGTGTAGCGGATCTGCCGGG
>JASFWR010000423.1:0-3078 GCA_050049155.1 Planctomycetota bacterium
GGCGTACGCCTCCTCGCTCTCGCCGTCCTCCCGTCCGGGGAGGATGGCGGAGTGGGAGGCCGGCGGCCACACCGGGTGGTAGGGGGCCTCCACCTCGATCTGCTGGAGGAGCAGCGGCGGGCCCGGGCTGCGCCGGTCCTTGATGAGGTAGTCGTTCCAGACCCCCATGAGGAGGAAGCCGGACAGGATCTCGTTGTCCCCGGACTCGGGCTCGGGGATGGGGAGGTTCTCGAGCCGGCCCGTGAACGTGTACGTCTCGGGGGCCTCCCGCGGCGCGGTCACCACGACGGCCTCGTCGAACGTCGAGTAGTCCATGCCGTCGTCCGTGCGCGTCCCCGCGTAGGCGCGAAGCACCGGGTCCACGTGGGCGAAGCGGGCCTCGAGGTCGGCCGTGGCCTGGCCGAGGGCCTCCACGAGCGGGTGGTCCTCGGCGAGGGGCGTGAGGACCACGTGGGAGTAGCCGATGAAGAACGGGCCGCCCAGCTTCAGGTGCTGGCGGCCGGCCCGCAGGTAGGCGGCGCCGATCACGGACGAGACCCGGCCCTGCTCGAGCTGCGCCTCGGTCATGGTCGGGCGCGAGTCGAGGGTCTTGCCCGCGTACGAGAGCCGGACCGAGGGCATCTGCTCGGCGGGCACCGGCGGGTGCACCAGGTGGACGCGGTAGAAGCCCTCGGCGGGGATCTGCACCGCGACCCGCGAGTCGGAGGGCTGGGTCACGTCCTCCGCCACCAGCACGTCCCCGTCCAGGCGGACGTTCTTGCGCTGGTCGCTCTTCGCCGCCTCGGCCGTGATGCTCTCACGGGCCGCGAGGATCGAGAGCGAGCGCTCCGACACCTCGAGCTCCTCGCCGTCGACGACTTCGGTGGTGGGCTCGGACTCCGTGAGGGAGACCTGCACGTCGTTGACGCCGTCCTCGAGCTTCAGGAGCACGGGGTCGCGGGTCGTCCGGACCTCGCCCCGGGCCGCGTCGACGCGCATGACCACGTCGCCGCGCTCGGGGAAGACGCGCTGCATCTCGAGCTTCGCGTTGGGGGAGGGGCCCTGCCAGGCGCCGGGGGCCTTCTCCTTGTGGGGGACCGCGCCGTAGAGGACGAGCCCGTCCGGGGCCATGTGGAAGCGGTTCTGCTGGGAGCCGCGCAGGCCGACGCTGATCTTGCGGCGGATCGCGTCCAGGGCCTTGCGCTCCTCCTCGGTCGCGGCGGCCCCCTTCGGCGCGCCGTCCGCGCCGATGATCTCCACGGTGAAGTGGTCGGGGCTGAGGATGACGGACTGGTAGCCGCCGGTCCGGCCGCCGACCTTGCCCTTGCCGATGCCCTCCCCGAAGCGGACGCGGTAGACGGTGGGCTCCGGCCGCGGGCCGCGGACGATGGCCTCGTCCAGGGCCCGCCGCGCGATCGTCTGGTAGGTCTCGAGGTGCAGGGTGGAGGCCTGCAGGGCCGCGCCGTTGTTGGTGAAGCCCATCTTCGACTTGGCGTCCCCGGGCAGGTCCTGGCCGAAGTCGATGGGGAGCTGGAGGAGCTCCTGGAGGGTGTGCCGGTACTGGGCTCGGTTCAGGCGGCGCAGGACCGGCCGGACCTCGCCCTCGTGGGCGCGCGCCGCGGCCTCGAGGCCAGCCTCGATCCAGCCGGTGACCGCCGCGCGCTCCTCGCTGGTGAGCTGCCGCTCGAAGCGCGACGGCGGCATGTCCCCGTTGCGGATGACGTCGAGGATGTAGTCCCACTCCTCCGCGTCCCCGCCGTTCACGAAGTCCCGGCTGAGCTCGTCGAGCCGGAAGTCCCCCTTCTGCTCGTCCGGTCCGTGGCAGACGTTGCAGGTCGCCTCGAAGATCGGCCGCACCGTCGTCTCGTAGGCCTCGTCGTCCGTCGCGCTCGCGGGGCGCTCGGGCGCGAGGACGATCGAGGGCCGCGTCGCGCCCACGGCGAGGGAGGCGAGCGCCACCCCCGCAGCGAGGAGCGGGGCGCCGCTCCGTCGGCCCCGGCGCGGGCCCGTTCCGAGGGACGAGAGCATGGCCCGAGGATAACCGGATCCCCGCGCTTCGCCGAAGGGCGCGGGGCCTTCCGGCGGCCCGTGACCCAATCGTGAACCCGCGGGCGGGGGGTCTCTCTCAGGCGCCGTCGTGGCTTCGAACAGGGGGATAACAGAGCTCGCCCCACGCCATCTCCAGGCCGCGCTCCATGCACACCGCGATGATCTGTCCCGCGAGCCCGCGCAGCAGCCGCGCGGCCGGGTCCACGGTGACGCGGTTGACCCCGCTCCCCATGGTCGCACCCCCGTGCACCACCTGGCAGCGCAGGAAGTACACGACCATCAGGACCCGGTGGAGCGCCGCGCCGGTCCGGCCGCCCCGCAGCTCCTCGTCGAAGGTGCGCGCGCGCCCCCGGCGCGGGCGCACCTGGTCCCACTCGCCGTCGCGCCAGAACCGCTCGATGAGGAACGGGCTCTCCAGCAGCGAGCGGGCGTCCTCGGCGTGCACCTCGAGCGCCGCGCGGAGCCGCCCCGCCCCGTCCACGCGGCTGAGCTCGCTGGTGAAGCGGTCGAGGGAGGCGCGGTCCCCCGCGGGCATCCCCCGGTCCCAGTCCCAGTCCCCGTAGAGCGCGTTGAGCGCCACCCAGCGGAAGACGAGCGACGCGTCCTGTCCCTCGGCCGAGGCGTCCGACTCCGCCCGCTCCGCCTGGCGGAGCGCCGCGCAGGCCCGGTGGACGCGGATGCGCAGGTCCTCCTCCTGCCCGCGGCGGACCAGGGCGTCGCGGGTGGGTCTCCAGTGGGCGTCCAGGTCGGCCGCCGTGAGGGGGGTGCTGAAGGGGAGCGTGGTCATGGGGTCGCGCGGGCGGCCGGGAGCGGCGGCCCGATCGTAGTCCGCGGGGCGGCTCGGAGAGCCAGCGGCCTCGTCCTGGAATCGGGGGGGGACGACTTCGCAAACTCGGCCCATGAACACCGCCCCTCGCCGGTCGTTGGGCGCCCTCCCGGCGCTCCCGCTCGCCGCCGCGCTCCCCGCGGCCCTCGTTCTCGCCGCGCCCGCTCCCGCCCAGACCGCCGCCGTGGAGGACGTGCTCCTCGCGCCTTCCAACCTCGCGCCGG
>JASFWR010000098.1:0-10102 GCA_050049155.1 Planctomycetota bacterium
TCGTCCGTGGCGGCGCGGTAGTAGACGTCCAGGGGGCACCACTGCCCCGCTTCACCGAATGCCTCGGCGGTGGGGCCGACGTTGACGCCGTCGCCCATGAACCCGCCGCACACCTCGGCGTCCGGGAAGAGGTTGAGGAGGCCGAGGTTCCCGAGCTGCACCCCCGAGGCCGAGGCCTCGGGGAGCATGAACTCCACGTGGACGTGGGCGTCGCCGAAGGCGCCGCGGGTCACCAGGTCGGTCGCGTCCGGGCCGCTGTTGACCAGGGCGCCGTTGCCGACGCCGATCTCGAAGCGCTTGGGATCGTCGGGGTCGAGGGCGGCGTCCACCAGCGCCCAACCGCCGGCCTCGAACTGCCCGAGGGCGTCCCCCCAGGAGAGCCGCAGCACCCCGGCGTCGGCCTCCCCCCGACTGGGGGGCGGCGGCACGACCTTCGAGACGTAGGCGTTCGTGGGGGCGCCGCTGGGCAGCTGGTTGATGGTGTAGGCGATCTCCGGGTGCAGCAGCGGCGCGCCGCCCTCCCCGTGGACGCCCGACAGCGTCACCCGCGCGCAGGTGGCCGGGAAGATGTCGAAGGAGCGGACGGTCAGCCGGGTGCGGTCCTCGGAGAGGGAGGCGCCCGTGAGCTCCAGCTCGGTCACGTGCCGCTCGGGGGAGCCGTACTCCCACCAGTAGTCGTAGTCGTACGAGATCATCTTCACGGTCTCGTCGGAGGGCTCCCAGTCGCCGCGGACCGGCGAGGTGAAGGCGATCTCGAAGCCGAAGCTCTCGGTCTCCTCGTCGAAGTCGAGGAGCGTCATGCCCGCGAGGTCCATGGCGGGCGCGTCGGTACGGCGCACCCGCACGAGGCCGTCCGCCGGCGCGCGGCCGCCCCAGCCCCGGTTCGTGAGGCCGCAGAAGACGGTCCCGTCCGGCGCCTGCAGCACCCGGTTCACCGAACCGATCTCCTGGCGCAGGGGCGTGATCCAGCCCTGGAGCTGACCCTGCACCTCCTCGAACCCCGCGCGCAGGATCATCCCGTTCGTGAGCTCGGCCACGACGAACTGACCGTCCTCGAGGCCGAAGGCGCCGCCGGAGCGGTCCTCCAGCAGGTTGCCCGTGGAGCGCGACCACTTGTAGGGGATCCAGATGGCCGGGGTGTTGCGCCCCGTGGCCGCCCGGGCGGGCGGGATCTCGTCGTGGGCGAGCTCACCGCTGGAGCGGTACTCCTCGGTCCAGTTGAGGCTCTTCGGGTGGCCGTAGAAGCCGTCCTCGCGGATGTGGTAGATCGGACTCGAGGCCACCCAGTCGCCCTGGTTGTCCGTGACGAAGACGCGGTCCTGGCTGTCGACCGCGACGCCGTTGGGGCTGCGCACGCCGCTGGCCCAGGGGGTGACGGTGCCGTCCGGGGAGACGCGCAGGATCCAGCCCCGGTAGGGGACCGTGGAGCGGCCGTGCCACCACTCGGGGTCGCCGAAGCTGACGTTCAGCCCCATCCACCAGTTGCCCTGGCTGTCCCTCGGGAGCCCGAAGGCGAACTCGTGGTAGTGGCCGGACACGCCCCAGTCGCTGGCGACGGTCTCGATCACGTCGCAGCGGCCGTCGTCGTCGGTGTCGAGGAGCTTCGAGATCTCGCCGCGCTGGATCACGTGGATCTCGTCGTCCTTCACGTCGAGGCCGAGGCCCTCCCAGAGCCCCTCGTGGAAGAGGGTCACCTTCGCGTTCTCGAAGTCGTTGCCGAGGGGGTCTTCGACGATCCAGACCTGACCGCGGCGGGTGCTCACGACGAGGCGGCCGTCGGACAGGAAGTCCATGCCGCCGACCTCGAGGACGCAGCCGTCCGGGGTCTTCAGGTACTCGAGCGTGTACGCGTCGGCCTCGCTGGAGGCGAAGGCGGGGTCCTGGGCGACGAGCGCGCTGCAGAGGGCGAGTGTGATCATCGGGTCAGTCCTTCTTCTGGAGCGAGGAGAGGAACGCGTCGGCGAGGGAGGGGGTCCAGGAGGGAGCGTGGAGGTAGATGCGCAGGTTCGGAGCGTCGTCGAGGGTGCACGCCACGAGGCCGTCGGCGGTGGCCGTGACGCCGACCGAGTCGCCGGCGCGGCCGGCCGCGCCAGACAGCTCACGGAGCGCGATCCCGCGCCCCTCGCCGCTGCCGAGGATCGCGCGCATGGGGACGGGGACGTCGTCCACGATGAGGAAGGAGAGGAACTCCTGGCCGCCACCGACGCGGGCGCCGGCGGCGTCGAGGAGGTCGAAGTGGATCCACACGTCGCCCCCCTTGATCTCGGTGCGCCTCACCTTGCGGCGGAGGCCCTCCCCGGTGCTCGCGTCCGCGAACTCGGTGAAGTCGCGGGAGGCCCGGTCGGCCTTCCAGGTCAGGGTGCCCAGGGGCTGCAGCTCGGCGCCGCCGCGGCCGCCCCAGTCGCGGCGGTCGAGGAACTGGCCCTGACGCACGGTCAGGAGCCGGCAGTCCTCGGTGCGGAACTGGAAGGTGGTGCCGTTGGGGAACCCGACCACGAGGCTGCGCGGCTCCCGGAAGGTGCCCTGCTCGTAGGCGGGCATCATTCCCTTCACGACCAGCGGGCGGTCGTCCACCACGAGGACGCTCTCGCCGGGCTCCACGATCGTGCCCGGCGGGCCGAGGCCGATCACGTGGTCGGCGACCGCCTCGATCTGGTCGGCGGTCAGGGTGCCGCCGAAGGCGGGCATGGGCGTGCCGGGGATGCCGTGCTCCACGGAGCGCCGGACCGCCTTCTGCGTGTTGCCGTAGGAGTAGCCGCCGAGCAGGAAGCTGCGGGCCGGCCGCTCGAGGGTCTCGTTGCCCTTGCCATCACCGGTCTCGCCGTGGCAGCGGGCGCAGTGCTCCATGTAGAGGGCCTTCGCGTCCTCGGCGGGGAGGGGCCGCGGCGCCTCGGGGCGGGTGAAGGCGACGAGCGTCGAGGCCGCCGCGGCGGCCAGGAGGAGTCGGGTCGGGGTCATCGGGAGCGGGGGATGGGGTGGGCCGACGGCGGCCGAAGGGGCCTCAGGATAGTGGGTTCGTCCCGTCCTGGCGGCCCTGAGGGGGCCTGAAGGAGCCGCCCGGGCCCTTCCCCGGGGCGATTGGCGCTCGGAAGCCCAGGTGACCTCAAGTCCTCGGCGAGGACGGTCGATCACGGCCCTGTCGAGGGGCTCGCCCCGCGGCATCGAGGTCAGACCCATCATCATGAGTCCGCGACCCCACCAACCAGCCTGCCAGCCTGCCAGCGCCGCCCCCTCGGGGGCGGCGCATCAGGAGTGCCCCGCGAGGGACCTCTTGCGGCCGCTCCGTCGCGCCGTGGAGCTCCACCTGCGCGGCGAGTACGAGCAGGCGGAGGCCAGGCTGCGCGCGACCCTGAGGCTCGCGCCCCGGCTGCCCCAGGCGCACCACCACCTCGCCGTGGTCCTCGAGGCCCAGGGGCGCACGGTGGAGGCGATCCGGCACCTCGAGGAGGCCATCGAGCTCGACCCGCGCCTCCCCGGCGCGGTGGAGCGCCTCGCGGGGTACCGCCGCGAGGCCCAGGCTCGCCGGGCCTGAGGTCGCTCCGCCCCGGGCGGACGGTCCGATGGGGGCCGCGCTGGTAGGCTCGGTCGCCATGCCCAGCCCGTCGCGAACCCGCTCCCCCGGCCCCTCCTCGGCCGGGCCCGTGCTCCAGCTCCTCGACGCCAGCCCGTACATCTTCCGGGCCTTCTTCTCCCTGCCGTCCTCGATGACGGACCCGGCCGGCCGGCCGGTCAACGCCGTGCGGGGCTTCGTGGACATGCTGGTGCGCTTCCTCCGGGAGGAGCGGCCCGATCACCTGCTGGTCGCGTTCGACGGCAGCCTGACGACGAGCTTCAGGAACGACGTCTACCCCGAGTACAAGGCCAACCGTGAGCTCCCCGACGAGGACCTCGTGGCGCAGCTCGAGGGCTGTCAGGCCGTGGCCGCCGCCATGGGCGCTTACTGCTGCATCGACGACCGCTACGAGGCGGACGACCTCGTGGCCACGGCGAAGGCGCGCTTCGGAGGCGACGTCGGGCGTACCGTGGTCGTCACCGCGGACAAGGACCTCGCGCAGCTCGTGGACGACCGCACCACCTTCCACGACTTCGCCCGGGACCTGCGGCTCGGGCCGGCGGACGTGGTGGAGCGCTACGGCGTCCGCCCCGAGCAGATCCGTGACCTCCTCGGGCTCGCCGGCGACAGCGTCGACAACATCCCGGGGGTGCGAGGCGTCGGGCCCAAGACGGCCATCGCCCTGCTCGCGGAGTTCGCGGACCTGGACGAGCTCTACGCGGACCTCGGGCGCGTGGAGACCCTCCCGATCCGCGGCGCGCGCACCCTCGGGGCCAAGCTCGCCGAGCACCGGGAGGCCGCCTTCCTGTCGCGGGACCTGGCCACCTGCGCCACCGACGCGCCGCTCGACGCCACCCTCGAAGACCTCGCCTACCGCGGCGCGGACCCGGGTATCCTCGCTCCCGTCCTCGAGGGCTTCGGGCTCGCGGGGCGCCTCGACGCCGTCCCTCACAGGTCGACCCCATGATCGCACTGCTGCTCCTGCTCGCCCCCCTCGCGCCCCAGGAGGAGCCGCTGAACACCTCGGGCGGCGAGCTCCTGGAGGAGCAGGCGGCCTTCGACGTCCTCCACTACGCCCTCGACCTGGAGGTCGACCCGGAGGCGCGGACGATCGAGGGGTCGCTGACCATGAGGGCGAAGCTCCTGCAGCGCGTCCGTGAGGTCGTGCTGCAGCTGGACCCCGCGCTCGAGGTGCGGCGGGTCCTCGGGGGCAAGGCGGAGCTGCTGCCGCTCGGCTTCCAGCGCCAGGGCGGCGAGATCTGGATCGGCTCGTCGGCGTTCACCGACGTGGAGGGCGAGGAGTTCGAGGTGGTGGTGGAGTACGGCGGCGCCCCGCACGTCGCCGAGCGGCCCCCCTGGGAGGGCGGCTTCACCTGGTCCGAGGCGGGGGGGAAGCCCTGGATCGCCACGAGCTGCCAGGGAGAGGGCGCGGACCTGTGGTGGCCCTGCAAGGACCACCCCTCGGACAAGCCCGAGTCCATGGACCTCTCCTTCACGGTGCCCGAGGGCCTGGTCGTGGCCACGAACGGGCGCCGCATCGACACCACCACCGTGGACGGCAAGACCACCTCGAGGTGGCGCGTCTCCACCCCGATCGCCAACTACACCGTCGCCTTCAACGCCGCCCCGTACGTCGAGATCGAGAGCTCGCTGGAGAGCGTCGCCGGCGACACCTTTCCGGTCGTCTTCTGGGTGCTGCCCGAGAACGAGGAGCAGGGGCGCGCCTTCATGGCCGAGATCCTCGAGCACCTGCGCTTCTTCGAGCGCTTCTGCGGCCCGTACCCGTTCCGGGGGGACAAGTACGGCGTCGTGGAGACGCCGCACCTCGGGATGGAGCACCAGTCGATCATCGCCTACGGCAACAAGTACCGCGGCGACCCGAACTTCGACTACGACTGGCTGCACCACCACGAGCTGGCGCACGAGTGGTGGGCGAACCTCGTCACGGCGCGCGACTGGGCGGACTTCTGGATCCACGAGGGCATCGGCACCTACATGCAGCCGCTCTACCTCGAGGAGCGCTTCGGCCGCGAGGCGTACCAGAAGAAGATGAAGATCGACCTGCTGCGGGTGCTCAACAACGCGCCCGTGGCGCCGGCGCCGCCCCGCACGAGCGACTCGATCTACTTCTCGAAGAGCGGGACCGACGCGCCGGGCGGCGACATCTACTTCAAGGGGTCGTGGATCTGCCACTCCCTCCGGTGGCTCCTGGGTGACGAGACCTTCTTCAAGGTGCTGCGCCGCTGGGCGTACCCGGACCCGGAGCTGGAGGGCACCACCGACGGATCGGCGGTGAGGTTCAGCGACACGGACGAGCTGCTCGCCATCGCCGAGGAGGTCTCCGGGCGCGAGCTCGGGTGGTTCTTCACCGTGTACCTGCGCCGCGGGCCGCTCCCGACCCTCTCGGTGACCCGCGACGGCGGCACCCTCCAGCTCGCCTGGGAGGCCCCGGACGGGCTCCCGTTCCCCATGCCGGTGGAGGTCGTGGTCGCCGGCGAGGCGCGCCGGGTCCCCATGGTCGACGGACGTGCGACCCTCGAGGTGGGGGACGCGGAGGTCGAGGTCGACCCCGACCTGCGCGTGCTGCGCGACCTGCGGGAGTAGCGGTCAGCCCGAGACGTGGCGCAGGACGTGGTCCACCTCGTCCGGGCTCCCGAGGACCACGGGAACGCGCTGATGCAGGGTCTCCGGCTGGATCTCCATGGTCCGCTCCGTGCCCGAGTAGCACTTGCCGCCGGCCTGCTCGATGATCATGGCCATGGGGTTGCACTCGTACATGAGGCGCAGCTTGCCCCTCGGCGCGCTGGCGGTGGGCGGGTAGAGGAAGACGCCGCCCTTCATGAGGATCCGGTGCACGTCGGCGACCATGGCGCCCGCGTAGCGCATGGAGTACCCGCTGCCGTTGGCCCACTCCACGTAGCGCTGGTAGCCCTCCGGGAACGACTGCAGGTTGGCCGTGTTCATGGAGTAGGACTTGCCCGCCTCCGGGATCCGGACGTCGTCGTCGACCAGGAGGAACGAGCCGATGGTCGGGTCGAGGACGAACATCTGCACGCCGGTGCCGTCGGTGAGGACCAGCACCGTCGAGGGACCGTAGAGCACGTAGCCCGCGCCCACCTGGCGCAGCCCGGGCTGGAGGGCGCTCTGCTCGACCTCCGAGGCCCGGCGGTCGTGGAGCAGGATGCTGAAGATGGTCCCCACGCTGCCGCACACGTCGAGGTTGGACGAGCCGTCCAGCGGATCGAAGAGCACCACGTAGGGGCGCTCGCCCGAGGTGTCGTTGCTGAGGACGATGGGGTCGTCGTCCTCCTCGGAGGCGACCACCGCGACGCCAGGGCGTGAGCCCAGCGACCGGATCAGGGCCTCGTTGGCGATCACGTCCAGCTTCTGCTGCGCCTCGCCCTGAACGTTGTCGGAGCCCATGGCGCCGAGCACGTCCTCGAGGCGGGCGCGGCGGCAGCGGGCGGCGATGAACTTGCCGGCCAGGGAGAGGGCCGAGAGGATCATGGTGTACCGCCCGGTGGCGTGGGGGTACTTGGCCCGCTCGGAGATGAGGAAGGTCTGCAGTGAGGTCAGGTTGTGCCCTGCCGTGAGCGGCTCGTTCTCCATGCCCCCGAGCCTAGTGGACGGGCTACCTCGAACGAAATCGGCCGGGCGGAGCGGGAGCGCCCCGGGCCACGGCGGCGGCCCTCAGCCGTAGAGCCCGCCGTCGTGGGTCCCGCGGGGCCTCGCCGGCGGGGCCGCCTCGCGGGGACCGCGGTCCTCACGGAGCGCGCAGCTGCGGCCCGAGGACTGGGTGACCACCGCGGAGGGCCAGGTGGCGGACTCGAACCCGTAGGCCCTGCACCCGCGCGGGCGCTCGGGGCGCCAGGTGGAGTACAGGTGCCGGCAGCCCTGGCACGAGCGCGCGCCCTCGAAGGCGGTCGGGCTGGCGCTGGAGGCGATCCCGCGGGCGGGCGCCCCGCGGCGATCGCCGCTGCTCGGGGAGGAGGACATGGGATCGAAGTTGGTCCCCTGGCACCGGGGCGGACCAACTCCGCTGGATCCGCCACACCCCCGGCCCCAGGTCCCTACGATATCGGCACGCGCCCCCTCCCCCTGTAGCGCCCGCCGGGCCCCGGGGATCCATCGGACGCGCAGGCATGGCTGACCTCGAAGTGGAGATGCTCCGGTCCAGGGCCCGCAAGGGCGACCTGGACGCCCAGTTCGACCTGGCGCTCCGCTACTCCGACGGCCTCGGCGTGCCCGAGAGCGCCGCGACGGCCTTCCGCTGGCTGGAGCGAGCCGCCGAGCAGGGTCACGTGGAGGCCATGGCGGCCCTGGGCCGCTGCTTCCACGGGGGCCTCGGAGTGGAGGTCGACGAGGCCGCGGCGCTCAGCTGGTACGAACGTGCTTTCGAGGCGGGGAGCGACGACGTGCACCTGGACCTCGGGCAGCTCCTGAGCTCGGGAGAGGGCGAGGTCCGAGACCTCGCCCGCGCGGTCCAGGTCCTCGAGGAGGGCTGGGAGCAGCACTCCGACCCCGCTTGCGCGGGGCTCCTGGGCGAGCTCTACGAGGAGGAGCTGGACGACGACGGGGCGGCGCTCCGCTGGCTGAGGCTGGCCGCGGACGGGGGCGACACGTCCGCCATGGTCACCCTTGGGTACCGCCACCGCTTCGGGGAGGGCGTCCCCCAGGACCTCTCGGAGATGCTGCGCTGGTACCGCGCCGCTGCCGCCGAGGAGGACCCGACCGCCATCGCCAACCTCGCCATCTGCTATCAGAACGGGGAGGGGGTGCGGCAGGACGAGGCCCGCGCCCACGGGCTCCGCGAGCAGGCGGCCGGCCTCGGCCACCCCGGTTCGGAGATCTGGCTGGCCTTCGCGCTGGTGGACGGGACCGGGTGCGAGCCCGATCCGGAGGCGGGGCGAGGGCTCCTGGAGGGCCTGGCCGCCGAGAACAGCGAGGTCGCCCACGACCTCGCGGACCGGCTGCTGGACGGTCCCGGCCTCCAGCAGGACGTCGAGGCGGGCCTGATGTGGATGCGGCGGGCCGCGGAGCGGGGCCACGCCTCCGCCATCACCTACCTGGGCGTGCTGCACTGGTACGGCAAGTTCGTGGAGCAGGACCGCGAGCAGGCCCTCGAGTACTACCGGAAGGCCATGGAGTTCGGCGACCCGTACGCGGTCGCCAACGTCGGCTTCGCGACCCTGGAGGGGGAGGGGGTCGAGCGCGACGTCCAGCGGGGCCTGGTCCTCCTGCGGAGCGCCGCCGAGCGGGGCAACGCCCACGCCGCCCTGTGGCTCTGCGACCGCTTCCTGGAGGGGGCGCCGGACCTGGAGCAGGACGAGGCCGAGGCGGTCCGCGTGCTCGAGGCCTGCGCGGCGGAGGAGGAGGACGGGGACGTGCTCTTCCGGCTGGCGTCCCTGGTGAGGGACGGCCAGGGGGTGGACCCGGACCCCGAGCGCGCCCTGCGGCTCTTCGAGCTTGCGAGCATCAACGGCCGCGACACGCGGGTCGAGCGCGCCCAGCTGCGGCGCCAGCTCCGCGGCTGATCCCGCTGCCCGAGCGGCGGAGGCACTCGTAGGAGTTCGCATCGAGGCTCCTGCGGGGCCGGACTGTCGGGAAGCGCGACACCTCGGAGGGGATCCGGTGCGCCCTCGACGGCAACTTGAGGGCCGCAGAGGAAATGTCGCGGTCGTGGTTCAAGTCGGTCCGCATCGCCGCCGAAGACGACCTCGCGGCGCAGTCCTCCGGGGGGGGGACCGCGTCGCGGAGGCTTTCCGTGATCGAACGTTTCATCCGCGACGTCCCTGACTTCCCGAAGCCCGGGATCCTCTTCAAGGACATCACGCCGCTGCTCCAGAGCCCGGAGGGACTGAAGTCCTCCATCGACGGGCTCGCCGGCCTCGTGGACCCGGCCTCCTACGACCTCGTGTGCGGGGTGGAGTCACGCGGCTTCATCTTCGGGACCGCCCTGGCCCACGCCCTCGGGAAGGGGTTCGTCCCCATCCGGAAGCCGGGCAAGCTCCCGTGGAAGACCGACTCCGAGTCCTACGAGCTCGAGTACGGCACGGACACCATCGAGATCCACACCGACGCGGTCTCCGCGGGGCAGCGGGTCCTCATGGTCGACGACCTGCTCGCCACGGGCGGGACCATGGAGGCGGCTCTCAAGCTCGTCCGGAAGATCGGGGGCGAGCCCGTGGGCTGCGCCTTCGTGATCGAGCTCCTCTTCCTCGGCGGCCGCGCGCGCCTCGACGCCCCTTCTCACTCGCTCCTGAAGTTCGACTGAACGGGGCCGCTCCTCGGGCTCACCGCACATGACCGCGAAGAAATCCACCTCCAAGGCGACGGCCGCGAGCAAGAAGAAGACCTCCGCCACGTCGCCGGCGCGCAAGCGCACCACCACGCGGAAGAAGGCCGCCCGGAAGACCACGCGGCAGGCCGCGGCCCCGGCCGTTCCCATCGAGGAGCTGCCGACGGAGGAGATCTGGCAGCACTACCAGGGGGCGAAGAACAAGAAGGACGTCCAGCAGCTGGAGCGCATCAGGAACGTCCTGATGGAGC